>DATIYG010000236.1:0-17032 GCA_035517755.1 Rhizomicrobium sp.
GGCGGAACGCGATGGAAGCGGTCTACATGGCCGCCGAAGCGGACGCCGACATGATCGCCGCCGGCTCGAACACCGATACGAGCGCCGCCCGGACCGGCGTGTACGCGGACCGAGTCGGCCAGAGCCGGCCCGGAGAGGGCGAGCGCTGCGCCAAGCGCCGCCGCCCAAAGTGCTTTTCGTGAAGACAAATGCATCCTGATGCCTCGCAAAACGAGTTGCCTCCGCCATGGTCGTTAAGATCGTCTGAACCGGGAATGAACGGCAAATTCATCGGTTCCGTTACGAGTTTCGGCACGAACGAAAGCGGTCCTTAACCCCTCCGGGTCCTTAATGGGGCCAGAGCTAGTGGGTATTCGATCGCATGGGGACGAGCGCCACAACGGCGACCAACCAGGAGCTTGCGCTTCAGCGCAACGCGGCCCGCGCATCCATTCTGGATGCAGCGCGGCGGCTGGCGGATCGTGGCGCCGACACATCCAGTCTTTCGCTGTCCGCCGTGGCGGATGAAGCAGGCTTCGTTGCGGCAACCGTGTATGGCTATTTCCGCAGCAAGGAAGAGCTGCTGCTTGCCATCGCCGCCGACGATCTCGCCGGCCTTGCCGCATTGATGCGCCGGGCGCGCGCCCTGGATAAGCAATTCGATGAATTCATTGAAGATGATTTCGATGATGCCCCTGAACTCGAAACCGCCGTTGGGGAGAAAATCGAGGCTTCCGTCATGAATCCTGCAACGCCTTCGGATGGGCGCGTCGAGCCGAAATTGTCCGCACCCGTGTCGGAGTCCGCTGAGCCGGACGACAAGGGGCCTTCGATCACTGTCGTGCAAAGCAATCCCGAACCGGTGCCGAGCAACGTCGTCAGACCAGACTTCACCGACGATCGTCCGCGGGTCGATGCGTGGTTGGAGCGGCGGCTGCGCGTGTTCGAGCGGGCGCTCGCCGATCTCGAACGCCGCATGACGGAAGCCGAGGCGCGCGCCGGAAACGTGGTCCAGAAGTCGGACGATTCCGTGCGCAGCGTGCAGGATCGCCTCTCCGTATTCGAGGACCAGTTCAACACGCTGCGCCAGTCGCTGACCCAGCGGATGGACGAGTCAGAGCGCCGCCAGCGCAGCCTGGCATCGGAACTGCGCGCTGACGTAAACGACGCGTCCGGCCGGCTTGATCGTCTCGAGACGGCAAAGCCCGTTGAGATGGTGGCGCCAACGGTGGCATCCGCGGAGCCCCAGCCCGCGCCCGTTGAAGCGGTGGCCGCAGAGCCCGAAGCATCCGCGCCGGCCGTGTTCGGCCGCAACCGGAGTCCCGAGCAGGACGGATACGTCGTCGCCGCGCGGCGCGCAGCCACGGCCGCTGCGACGCTCGCCGAACTGCATGCACCGGACGCAACGGCAGAGGATGCAGAAGACGAGAAATCCGCCTGGCAACGTTTTGCGGAGCGCCGCGTCCGCCTGTCGGCACGCCAGAAGCTTGTGGTTGGAAGCGCGACGCTTCTTCTGTTCGTCGCCGGCGGCGCTGTCGCGTTCCAGGCCGGCAAGTCGGACGGACGCCGGGTCGCGGTCGCCGCGCAAATCACTCTGCCGTTGCCCAAATTGACTCAGAATGCCGTGCATCATGCCGCGCATCGTGCCGTGCATCATGCGGCGACAACCTATGCGTCGCTGCCATCGAGCGCCACGCCGCTCGACCGGTTGTCGGCGTTGGCCAATGCCGGCAATCCGAGGGCGGAACTGCTGATCGGCCTCAAATATCTGCACGGGGAGGACGTCGCCTCCGATCCGTCGCGCGCGGCGCAGTGGATCACCAAGGCCGCCGAAGGCCACGAGCCGCTGGCGCAATATTGGCTCGGCTCGCTGTATGAGCGCGGCGAGGGCGTCTCCAAGGATCCGGTCCAGGCGATCAAATGGTACGAAGCCGCCGCGGGACAGGGCAACTGGAAGGCGATGCATTCGCTTGGCGTCGCCTATGCGCAAGGCAACGGCGTGAACAAGGATCTGTTCGAGGCCGCGCGCTGGTTCGAGCGCGCCGCCACGCTGGGCTACGTGAATTCGCAGTTCAATCTCGCGGTGCTCTACGAGCGCGGCGACGGCGTGCCGCAAAGCCTGCGCGACGCCTACAAATGGTATGTGGTCGCCGCTGCCCAGGGCGATACGGAATCGCGCACGCGCGTGGAAGCGCTGAAGCTGCAACTTTCACCTGCCGATCTCGCGGAAGGCGATCGCGAGGCGCAGGCCTTCCATCCCGGCGAAGCTGATCGCGAAGCCAACATTCCGCCAGCGATCGCAGATCTCGCCGGAAGCTCGGTGGGCCGCTAATCGCCTCTGTCGTCGTCGTCCATCACCTGGACGGCGTACTGGAAGTGTCTGGAACTCAGCGCCAGCGGTCCCGTGAACGGATTGGAAAGCGCCGACATAATGAAAAGCAGAAGGCCGATCAGCGAGCCCATCAGGCCGGCCATCAGGACATGCGGCCAGACGCGTTCCATGTACATGAAAAAACTCATGACCATCACGATGAAGCCGCCGCCGACCGCGCCGAGCCACATCACCCAGGGGATGCGATCGCTGGCCTCGATGAGTCTTTCGTTGCGGTCGGCCAGAATCTTCGACTTCGTTCGCAGGAATTCGGCATCGATCAGCGCATCGTGCTGCTTTGTCTGCGCATCGATGCGGGCGAAGGTGCGGTCGATGTCGCCGATGGCCCGCCGGGCCCTCTTGCTGCCCGCCACGGAGGACCCGAGATTCGGCCATTCATCGTGGATCACCGCATCCGCATAGGTGCGGATGAGGCCACGAAATTCCTTTCCCTCGGCTGCTTCCATGCCATAGGTCAGCCGATACAGCGGAAGAAGCGTTGCGGCCTCGTCGGCAAGGTTGCGGTGCGCACCATCGTAACCTTCCCAGACGACGACAACCAGGAAGCCGAGCAGCACGGCATAGACCACGCCTGCAGCCGCGAAGAGCGAAATCACGATTTCGTTGTGAAAGGCGGCCATGTTGTTCCGCACAAGCCGCCGTCCGATCAGCGTTCCGCAGACCGCGAATGCGATAGACGCCCCGACCACGAGAATTGCCAGACCCACCATGCGCCGCCCCCGAAAGTTCAATGGACTCAATCGGAGCAGCGTAGGGTACTCAATGGTGGGATCAAGGCATCGACAGTCCGCGCGCGGCTCAGCTTCATGGTCCAGAGTGGTGCCTGGATCGCCATTTGGAAAAGAGGAATTGGTGCCGGCTACAGGACTCGAACCTGTGACCCCCTGATTACAAATCAGGTGCTCTACCAGCTGAGCTAAGCCGGCCCGCCGGACCACATACGCGTCGCGGATTCTTCACGCAATCCCTTGCCGGCTCGTTATTGCTCCATTGTGTTGAAACCCCGGTCGCCGGAACCGTTGCGATGGGCTAGAGTCGGTTCTTCTCTCCTTGCCCCTCGGAGGAGCCATCATGGGTTTGCGGCAGTGGTTGACTGTGGCTGTTCTCCTGGCTGCGCCCGCCGCGGCCGATGCCCACAGCGTCGTCACCTATCACAATTCCAACCAGCGGCACGGCTCCTACATCATCCATGGGCTGACCATTGCCGCCGCCGCCACCATGCATCTCGACACGGGCTTCAACGCGACCTTGCAGGGAAACATCTACGCCCAGCCCTTGTTCTGGCGGCCAGACGGATCGACGCACGGACAGGTGATCGTCGCGACGGAGTCGAACTTCGTTTATGCGCTGAACGAGACAACCGGCGCCATCGAATGGCAGACGCAGCTCGGTCCATCCGTTCCTCGCGCCAATCTGCCATGCGGCAATATCGATCCGGTCGGAGTCACGGGAACGCCGGTGATCGATCCGATCGGCGGTGTGCTCTATCTCAATGCGCTGACGCAGACGGATAACGGTCCCCGCCATATGGTCCACGCCCTGTCACTTGCCGACGGCAGCGAGAAGCCGGGTTGGCCATTCGACATGGAGGCCGGGCTCACGGGCATGGGGCTCGTGTACTCGTCGTCCTACCATGGCGAGCGCAGCGCGCTTCTGTTTTTCAAGAACAATCTTTACGTGAATTACGGCGGCAATGGCGGCGATTGCGGCACCTATCACGGAACGGTCGTGCAGCTCACCCCGGATACGCCCACGATCGTCGGTGCGTGGCAGACGCGTGGGCTCAAGGGCGGGATCTGGGCGCAGGGCGGCATCGCCGGCGATGGCGTGTCGCTTTTCATCACCACCGGCAACACCCACGGCGCTACGGACTGGAGCGACGGCGAAGCCATCATCCGTCTGGTGTCAGGCCTTGCCCATTCGAACCGGCCGAAGGATTTCTTCACGCCGTCGAATTGGGCCGACCTCGACAGCAGCGACAAGGACCTCGGCGGCACCGAAGCGCTGCCGCTCGACATTCCCGTTGCTGGTCAACCCAAGGCGCGGCGGATCATCGCGTTCGGCAAGGACGGCAATGCCTATCTCGCCGACCGTCACTTGCTCGGCGGCATTGGCGGACAGCTCGCCATCTTCCCCGCATCGACGGCGGCCATCCGCACGGCGCCCGCGGTGTACGAGACAGATTCGACGGTGATGATCGCGTTTACCAGCGGCGGCAATGCGCAATGCCCGGGCAAGAACATCACGATGTTGAACGTCGCCGCCGGCAGCACCAATCCGGTCAGCTTCGCCTGGTGCGCGGCGATGAATGGTGGCGGCGCGCCGATCGTCACCACGACGGACGGCACGGCCAACGCCATCGTCTGGGTGGTCGGCGCCGAGGGCGACAATCTGCTTCATGGCTTCAATGCGCTGAACGGACAAACGGTTTTCGATGGCACCGGAACAACGATGACGGGGCTGCATCACTTCGAAACGATCCTCGCCACGGCGACGCGCTTCTATGTTGCAGCCGACAACACGGTCTATGCGTTTGCCTTCGTCCCGTGAAGGAATGGCCCCAACGATGGAGTTCAAGCGATGAAGCGGAGCCTTTGGATCGCTGCGGCACTGGCGACGTGCCTGTCTTCTGCCGCGACTGCGGACGTGCTGACCTATCACAACTCAAATCAGCGTGACGGGGCGTATAGAATCGCCAAGCTCACGCTTGCCGCCGCGGCCAATGTGACGCGTGATACGGCGTTCGCGCCAAGCATCTCGGGCCACGTCTACGCGCAGCCGCTCTACTGGCATCCGAAAGGCAGCGGTCCCGGGCTCATCATTGTCGCGACGGAATCGAACACGGTCTACGCGCTGAACGAGAAGACCGGAAAGACCGTGTGGCAGCGCGCCGTCACCGGGCCCATGCCGCTGAGCCAGCTTCCGTGCGGCAATATCGATCCCATGGGAATCACGGGCACGCCGGTGATCGATCCCGTGGCGCAGCGCGTCTATTTCGATGCCATGACGAAGACGAACAATGGCGCGCGCCATCTCGTTTATGCCCTGTCGCTCACCGACGGTTCCATTGTTGCGGGCTGGCCGCTTGACATGCAGGCGCTGCTGACGGGCCAGGGCGCCACGTTCGACTCTTCCGTGCATGGCGAGCGCAGCGCGCTGCTGTTCTTCAAGAACAAGCTATACGTGAACTACGGCGGCCATTTCGGCGATTGCGGCGCCTATCATGGCACGGTCGCGCAGATTTCGCCGGATACGGCGTCGCTCGATGCCTATTGGCAGACGCGTGCGACCGGCGGCGGCATCTGGGCGCAAGGCGGCACTGCGGGTGACGGCCGAAACATTTTCATCACCACCGGCAACACGTTCGGTGCGAGCAGCTGGGCGGATGGCGAGGCGATCATCCGCCTCGCTCCGGGGTTGGCGCATTCGAACAACACGCACGATTTCTTCACGCCCACGAACTGGAAGCAGCTCGACAACAGCGACGCGGATCTGGGCGGCACCGAAGCGCTGCCGTTGAATGTCGCGAACGACCCAAAGAAGGCCAAGCGCGTGATTGCACTCGGCAAGGATGGCAACGCCTACCTCGCCGATCGTGGCAATCTCGGCGGCATCGGCGGACAGATCCAGGTGATGCAGGTGGCCAATGGCGGGATCCGCACGGCGCCCGCGATCTACGAAACGCCGACCGGCACGATGGTCGCCTTCCAGAACTCCGGAAGCAGTCATTGTTCGGGCAGCAACATCACGATGCTCAGTGTCGCGGCAAGCGGTAGTTCGCCGATGTCGTTCGCCTGGTGTGCCGCGCTAAATGGCGGCGGTTCGCCGATCGTCACCACGACGGACGGAACGGCCAACGCCATCGTGTGGGCAGTGGGGGCCGAAGGCGACAACCAGCTGCACGGCTACAATGCGCTCAACGGCAGCGTGGTTTTCTCGGGCAGCGGCACGTCAATGAGCGGACTGCACCACTTCCAGACGATTCTGGCGACGGACAAGCGCTTCTATGTCGCCGGCGACAGCAACGTCTACGCGTTCAAGTTCTAGAGCGCATTTCGTGTCACCCTTCGAGGCTCCCCCGGATCAAGTCCGGGGTCGCACCTCAGGGTGACGCATGCGCGGGACCGTCATCCTGAGGTGGCCGCCGCAGGCGGCCCTCGAAGGATGGCGTATCACTCGGTTTCGATAACCAGAACCCAGTCGCCGTCGCCGTCATTGTTGTTGCCCGGCGGCGTGAATTGCTGCGTGCCGGTGTTGGCGAACGACCCGATGTCGGTGAAGGTGTTGTTGCTGGGGTCGAACCAGCGCGCATTGGATTGCGCCGCCAGTTTCGACATGTCGATGGTCACTGTGCGGATATCCGGCAGATAGGCCATCACCAGCGTACCGTCCGTCGTGCGCGCAGCCGTGGCATACGTATCCGTCGTGATGGAATCATCCTTGGAGAATTTGCCATAGCCGTGCGTGAGCACCTGATGGTCGCGGTCGGGCACGAGATTGTACCAAGGCCGCGATCCGAACAGTTCCTTCACGTACGACAACTGCTGAATGCCGACCGTATCGAGATTGTCGGCCCAGTCGCCCTGCAGCCGCCACGAATAGGCGCTGCCGTAGAGCTGGCCCGTCGTTCCCGACAGCGCGGTCCAGTATTCCTGCCGGCGAAGGTTCTCCGTGGAGCCACCGTCGGTACCGCCATTGTGCTCGAATTCGTAATTGGCCTCGACGAGGAATGTCGGGCGGATGTCCGTATGCCGGTATTCGGCGAGTTCTTCCGCGTAGGTCGGCCGATAAGTGTAGACGGCATCCAGCCCAAGGAGCGGACGCAACGGCTTGTCCTCCATCGACGCGCTCACATAGTAGTCGAGTTCGATGGTCTGGATGTGGCTCGGGTCGGTTTCGGCGAGCCCGCGCATCACCGCGCGCACGAGTTTCGTCTGATTCAGGTCGCGCCAGCTCTGGAAGTCGTTGCCGCTCAGCCAGATGATGTTAGGCAGGTCCTTGAACCGGTTGCCGAGATAGCGGCCGTAGTGTCGCGCCTTGGTCTCTCCATTGTCGTCCAGCACGCCCAGCCAGCCGCCGGTTTCGATGGGATCGAGCAGCACGACCATGCCATGCGCGCCGGCCGCCGCAACCATCGCGTGAGCGCGGTCGAAATAGGCCGGATTGGGAGTCGACAGATCGTCCGGTGTCGTGAACGGCGCGATACCGTCGAACGTCGTGCCGTCGGAATTGCAGGCGGTGTAGCTGTCGCACAGCAGGTTCACCCACAGCGCGTTCACGCCGTATTTCTGCCGGTTCTTGATGAAGAACTTGGCCTGGGCCAGCGACAGATTGCCGACCATCGCCTGCGGCGCGTCGCCGATCATCAGGAACGGCACATCGTTCTGGTCGACGAGATAACGGTTGTTCGCACTCGCCTTCAGGGGAAAGACGGGAACATAGGGTCCGGCCGCCGCCTGACCTACCGCCAGCGTTGCCGAAAGCGCGAGAGCGAGTCCCAGAGCACGGCGCGAAACCATGACACACCCGTTTCCTTGAACGCGCGAGGCTAGCGCGAGCCCAAAGTTCCATCAATCACGGCAGACGGGAGCACCTTAACGATATCATTCCCGCGGCTGCGCAATTGTCAGTTTGGAGGGCGCAACCGCGCCGCCGGAAATGATCATCGTCATCGCCTGATCGGCCGGGATGTCGGAGGCGATCAGCTTGGCGGACGGAACGATCTGCAGAAAGCCGGAAGTCGGGTTGATGGCCGTCGGCACATAGACGGCCGCAAGTTCCTCGCCGGTCTTTGCGTCGGGGAAGGTGCGCATGACGAAGCCCAGCGTCTTCAGCCCTTCATGAGGAAAATCGATCAGCACCACGCGCTGCGCGCTTTCCGGCTTCTGGCGCAGCACGTCCACCATCTTCTTGGTGGCGTTGTAGATGGTATCGACAAGGGGAATGCGCTCGACCAGCCGCTCGAACAGGCCAAGCAGACGCGCGCCGATCACTTGCGACGTCACGGTGCCGATGGCGTAGAGCACGATCAGCGCGATGACCACCGCGAACGTCCATTGCACGGATGTCGAGTCGAGCCATGGGGCGAGCGCCGGCCAATTCCGCTTCATCTCGGCGGCGAGGGGTGCTGCCAGAGGCTCGCCGGCCGTGTGCAGCAGCCCAAGCAGGAAGTTGAAGACGAGCCATACGGCGGCCAGCGGCGTGATAGTGAGAATCCCGGCCAGCAGCGTGCCGCCGATGTTGAGGCTGAAACGCGGCTTGTGCGGCTCCGGCATGGCGGCAACGATTCGGGTTGCAGTTTGATTTTCGGGCTTGGCTGGCTAGAAGCAAGGCATGAGCAACGGGAGTAAAGACCTCTGCCGCATCTATTTCGATTCTAACGAGGGAGATGAGAACGGCCGTTATGATCTGGGGATCCCGGGCTCCCTTGAAGACATTGGTGCGCTGGGCGATCGGCTGAGCGAAGGAATGCGGGTAGTTATCTACATGTCTGGCGAACTGGAGATGGAAGCAATTCTCGAATGGGAAGGCGCGTACCATAGTTGGATGGCCAGACCCATTTGGGGCACTCTGAAAATCTATCCCGAGTCATACGGCGAAGGGTCAAGTTAGGCGCATCTGCTCATGGCACAACGGATACTCATCACCAGCGCGCTGCCTTACATCAACGGCATCAAGCACCTCGGCAATCTCGTGGGCTCGATGTTGACGGCCGACGTGTTCGCGCGGTTCCAGCGGGCGATGAACCGCGAGACCTTGTTCCTCTGCGCCACCGACGAGCACGGCTCGACCACGGAGCTGGCGGCACTGGAAGCGGGGCAGGATGTCGTCACCTTCTGTGCCGAGCAGCACAAAGCCCAGGCCGAAGTCTGCAAGGGGTTTGGATTGTCATGGGATCATTTCGGTCGTTCGTCGAATAGGCCCAATCACGAACTGACGCAGCATCTGGCGCGTCAGTTGTGGAAAAATGGCCATCTCGAATTGCGCACCACGAAGCAGGTCTATTCCGCGACCGACAAGCGGTTCCTGGCCGACCGTTACGTCATCGGCACCTGTCCGCATTGCGGCTATGCCAACGCGCGCGGCGACCAGTGCGAGAATTGCACGCGGGTGCTCGATCCCGCCGACCTGATCGATCCACGCTCGGCCATTTCCGGTTCGAAGGATCTGGAGGTCCGCGATTCCACACACCTGTTCCTGAAGCAATCGCAATTCGTGCCGCAGCTGCGCGAATGGATCGCAAGCAAGAAAGACTGGCCGGTCCTCGTCACCTCCATTGCCAACAAATGGCTGGACGAGGGCCTGCACGACCGCGGCATCACCCGCGACGTCGAGTGGGGCGTGCCGGTGCCGGACGACATCGGTGACGGCAAGCTGAAGGGCAAAGTGTTCTACGTGTGGTTCGATGCGCCCATCGAATACATCGCATGCGCGCGCGAGTGGGCCGATGCGCACGGCAAGGGCGATGCATGGAAAAGCTGGTGGTATGGCGACGCGGCGAAGGACGTCACCTATTACGAGTTCATGGGCAAGGACAACATCCCGTTCCACACGGTCGGATTCCCCGTCACCATCATGGGCTCGGGCGAGCCATGGAAGCTGGTCGACCGGCTGAAGGGTTTCAACTACATCAACTATTACGGCGGCAAGTTCTCCACCTCGCAGAAGCGCGGCGTGTTCATGGATACGGCGCTGGAAATCCTGCCTGCGGATTACTGGCGCTACTATCTCATCGCCAACGCGCCGGAGAGCTCGGACTCGAACTTTACCTGGGATCACTTTGCCGGCGTGGTGAACAAGGATCTTGCCGATGTGTTGGGCAATTTCGTCAACCGGGTGACGAAGTTCTGCGCCGCGCGCTTCGACGGCAAGGTGCCGGGCGAGGGCGAATATGGCGACGAGGAGCGTGCGCTCATTGCGGGACTGGATGCCCGCGTGAAGACGCTCACGGAGCATTTCGAGGCCATCGAATTCCGCAAAGCCTCAGCCGAACTGCGTGCGATCTGGGTTGCTGGGAACGAATATCTCACGCGTGCCGCACCGTGGACCGCCATCAAGACGGATCGCGCGCGCGCCGCGGCTGCTGTGCGCATGGGTCTCAACCTGGTGCACACATTCTCGCACCTGGCATGGCCGATCATTCCTTCGTCGGCGAAAAAGATTCACGAACTCATCCAACCCATCGCCGGCGGCGGCGACATGATCCCCTGGCCGACCGATCCGATGGTGCGCGAACTCGATCAGCTGGAAGCCGGAGAGCCGATCAAAGCCGCGGACGTTCTCTTCGCGAAGATCACGGACGAACAGATCGTGGAATGGACGGCTCGCTTCGGCGGCCCAGAAGCCGGCTGACTACAGCCGCACCCAGCCTTCGGGCTGGAGCGCTTCGAGCGGAGCGAACTTCGCCTTGTAGTCCATCTTCGGGCTGCCCTTGATCCAGTAGCCGAGATAGACGTACGGCAATCCGCGCCGCTTTGCCTCTTCGAGATGATCGAGAATCATGTGCGTGCCGAGACTGCGCGTGATCTCGCCCGGATGGTAGAAGCTGTACACCATCGACAATCCATCGCGCAGAACGTCGGTGAGCGCGCATGCCATCAGCGCTCCCGGCTGGCCATCCGCCCGCGTCCGGCGATATTCCATGATGCGCGTGTTGACCGGCGTCTCTTCCACCATCGCGACGTAGTCGAAGAGGCCCATGTCCGACATGCCGCCGCCGGCATGGCGGGAGTCGAGATAGGTGCGCAGGAGCGCGAACTGCTCCCGTGTCGCTTCCGCCTTCACTTCGGCGCGCGCGAGATCGACGTTGTGCTTGAGGACACGGCGCTGTCCCCGCGACGGCACGAATTCGTCGACCACGATGCGGACCGACACGCAGGCCGAGCACCCGTCGCAGGCGGGGCGATAGGCGATCATCTGGCTGCGGCGGAAACCGGAATGCGTGAGCGCCTCGTTGAGCTGCTGGGCGAGCGGGCCGGTCAGCCGCGCGAACACTTTTCGTTCCACCCGTCCGGGTAAGTACGGGCATGGCCCGCCGGGGGTCAGGAAGAATTGCGGTAGCCGCGCTGTGCGTTGGTCGGTCACGTCATCCCATTCGCCTAGGCATCAGGATTATGCCAACGGAAATGGCGATTGCACCAGATGGACCAGAAATTTCGCACTGTTACAGTTTACGGCCCGGCGGAACCGGCGGCGCTTCCCGCATCAGCAGGATGGAAATGCGCCGGTTTTCCGAGGCAAGCGGGTCCTCCGGCAGCAGCGGCTCGGAACCGGCTTTCCCGGCCACCTCATAGATGCGATCGGAATTGAGGCCGGCGCCGGTCATGAGCGCCCGCGCGGCGTTGGCACGCTGCGCCGAAAGTTCCCAGTTCGTCATGCCATTCGTGCCTGTGAAGGGCTTTCCGTCGGTGTGCCCGCTGATTGAAATACGGTTGGGCAGCCGGTCGATCACTTTCGCCACCGCAGCGAGCAGCCTGCGGGTGTAGGGCATGGGTTCGGCGGTTCCGGGCTGGAACATCGGACGCCCATCCTGGTCGACAAGCTGGATGCGCAGGCCTTCCGGGGTCTGTTCGACCATCACCTGCCGTGACAGCGCCGCGATGTCAGGCATTTCCTGCATCGCCTGACGGATGGACTCGGCTGCGCTCTCAAACGCCTCGTCTTGCGCCGATTGCACGGCGCGCTCGAGATGGTCGTCGCTTTGCGTTTGCGAAGCCGGCGCCTTTCCGACTGCTTCGGCCAGTCCGCCGCGCTCCTTGGAGTCTTCTCTGGCGTGGCTGGGTGCCGACGACGCCTGGTTTTTTTGTTTCTGCTTCACCGGAACGATGTTGCCGGCTTCGGACCCGTTCTGGCCGATAACCCTTCCGCCAAGCACGCCCCCGGCGCCGCTTGAGGTCTGCGAGATGCTCTGCGGCGCGAAGTAATCGGCGATGCCCCGCTTCTGTTCGGGCGTCGTCGTGTTGATCAGCCACATCAGGAGAAAGAACGCCATCATGGCCGTCACGAAGTCGGCGTAGGCGACTTTCCACTGGCCGCCATGATGCTCGCCGTGGCCGCTCTTTTTGATCCGTTTGATGATAACCGCGCCGTCGCCCGCCATGACCCAACCCCGATGGGCCCGCCGTCCGCCACCGGCTGATCTCCGGTGACGCCGCTTGCGCCAAAGTTCGACCCCAGAATGCCTGCTTCCCGCTAAGGAAGCGTTGAACAGCAATGTCACGCTCGCGACACACAACGAATTCCTTGTTTTCATTGTAATTTCGGTAGTGACTGTCACAAAAGCTTAGCTAAATCGTCACATAGGCGTTGCCGTATTTTGACAATTGGTCCCCAGAAGGGGGGCCGCTGAGTCCCGGCTTACACGACGACTTCGCTGTCGGTCCCTCAATCCAGACGGAGACTGAAGCAGATGCAGGGGAAGGCGGGATTGCTCGCTGGCGTGGCCAGCGCGGCATTGCTGTTGTCCAGCGCAGCCAACGCGCAAACGACAACCACAACGACCAACACAGTGACAAAACATCGCCATCAGCACCATGTCCTGAAGATGAGGCGGGTGACAGGGACGGCCGCCTCGGAGTCTTCGACCATTGCCGAGCTCGAACGGCGCATCGAGGCGCTGGAAGCCGAAGTGCACCAGGCGAAGATGCAGAATGCCGGAACCGCCGTGACCAACCACCGTCATCACCGTGCGGGGAATCCCGGGGGCGTGGCCGTCGCAGCGGCTCAGACGGAGTCGTCGCCAGCGGCGGCGTCCGAGGCGGACGCCGACCTATCGCTCCAAGAGCGCGTGCAGCGCCTCGAAGACCAGATGGATGCGGATCACGAGCGCCAGCAGGCCGAGCACACGCGACTTACGACGCTCGAGCAAAATGCCGCCGACACCTCATGGACATTCGACAACGCCCGTCCGACCGTGAAGAGCGGTGACGGCCGGTTCAGCATGGCCTTTCGCGTCCGCTTCCAGGCCGACTACATCGATTACATGCAGGGCAGCGACACCAACACGGTGACGCCGACGAGAAATGTCCAGTTCAAGGATCTGTCGTCGGGCGCTCTGATACGGCGCGCGTTCTTTGGCGTCGAAGGCAAGGCGTTCAACGATTTCTGGTACGAGTTGCGCTACAACGCGGGCGGCGGCGGCGCCTCTGAAACCGATCCGAAGCTCAGCCTTGCGCGCGTCGCCTATCTCGGCATTCCGAACTGGGAGTTGAACGCGGGCGTGATCGAGCCCGCTTTCATGTACGAAGGCACGATGTCGTCGGGCGCACTGCCGTTCCTCGAGCGGCCCGAGATCGACAATATCGCCGCCGACTCCTTTGGCGCCGGCGACAGCCGCAAGGGCATCGAGCTGCGCTACCAGAAGCAGGGCGTGTTCAAGGGCGACGACAACCTTGTGCTGAACGCCGCCTTCACCGGCTCCAAGACGGAATCGACCGTCGGTCACGGCAATGGCGGCGACGAGCAGACGCAGGTCTTGGGCCATGCGGCGTATCGCGTGTGGTCGGACGGAGTTTCCAACGTCAGCATCAGCGGCGACTATGCCCACGCGTTCACCGGTGGCTGCAACGCAAGCTGCGTCGGGCACAACACCAACCCGATCAACCTGCAGGATCGTCCGCAATTCCGCGAGGACGGCAGCCGCCTGATCAGCACGGGCAACCTCAACGCCCGCGAAGCCAGCATGTGGGCCGCCAGTGCCGGTGGCAACATCGAGAATTTCTATCTCGGCGGCGAATATGCGCGTTTCAGCGTCGATCGCCTCGCGGTTCCTGTTGCCGGAACGCCTGGCTTCCGCGGCGACAATCCGGAGTTCTCCGGTTGGTATGTCGAAGGATCGTGGGTGATCACCGGGGAGCCGAAGACCTATACGGTTTCCGCGACCAACAACGAAGTCGGCGGGTTCGGCGCGCCAAAAGTCGGCCGTCCGTTTTCCTGGGAAGGCGATTCCTGGGGCGCGTGGGAACTGCTCTTGCGTTACAGCGACACGGATCTGAACTGGAACACGGCCCGCATCGCTGTCGCGCCGGCTCCCGGAACGCCGGGCGTGCAAGCCGGCATCCCGGGCGGCGAGGAGCAAATTCTGATGCTCGGCGTCAACTGGTACCTCAATAACAACATCAAGCTTCAGCTGAATGACGGCATCACGCATGTCAGCAAGATTGCTGCTGCCGGCTCGAACGTTCAGGTCGGCCAGAATCTGAATATCCTCGGCGTTCGCCTGCAATTCACGAACTGAAACCCAATCGTTGCGAAAGGAAGAAACCAATGTTTGTGAAGTCTCTTATTAGCGTCGGTGCGGGGCTTGCGATGGCCGCGCTCGCGACGGGCGCGTCGGCTGCCGACATCTCGGGTGCAGGCGCAACCTTTCCCTATCCGATCTACTCGAAGTGGGCTGTGGCCTATAAGGGTGCGAGCGGTGTGGGCCTGAACTACCAGTCGATCGGCTCGGGCGGCGGTATTGCGCAGATCAAGGCGAAGACCGTGACCTTCGGCGCCAGCGACATGCCGCTGATGCCGAAGGATCTCGATGCCGCCGGGCTTGTGATGTTCCCGACCGTCGTGGGCGCGGAAGTGATCGTCTACAATCTGCCGGGCGTTCCCTCGAACACGCTTGTGCTTGACGGCCCGACGATCGCTGACATCTACATGGGCAAGGTCTCCAACTGGAATGCTCCGGAGATCAAGCGACTGAACCCCGGCGTCAATCTTCCCGACAAGCCGATCGTCGTCGTCCATCGCTCCGACGGATCCGGCACGACCTTCATCTTCGCGAACTATCTCTCGAAGGTGAGCAAGGAGTGGAAAGACAAGGTTGGCGCCGCGACGTCCGTCGATTGGCCGGTGGGCATCGGCGCGAAGGGCAATGAGGGTGTCGCCGGCAACGTGGCGCAAACCTCCGGCGCGATCGGCTATGTCGAATACGCCTACGCGGCGCAGAACCACCTAGCATACACCAAGCTCAAGAACCGCGAGGGGCAGACCGTCACAGCCAACATGGAGAGCTTCCAGTCCTCCGCGGCCAATGCTGACTGGGATCACGCCGACCATTTCTACATGATCCTGACCGATCAGCCCGGCGCCAAGTCCTGGCCGATCGAAAACCCGACCTTCATCCTCATGTACAAGAGCCCGAGCGATCCTGCCGCGTCGGCCGAAGCCCTCAAGTTCTTCAAGTGGGCCTACGAAAAGGGCGACGGGATGGCCAAGAGTCTCGACTACATCCCGCTGCCGGAGAGCGTGGTGAAGAAGATCGAAGCCAGCTGGAAGGGGATCCAGGGCTCGGGCATGTAAGACTGGCCAAGTGGCTGAATCCAAAGGGCGGAGGCCAAACCTCCGTCCTTTCTCTTTGGGCCCTAGGGGCATTTGTTTTCAAAAGCGCCACGAATTTGGGCCGGAAGCCATGCGATTTCAGCATGTTAGCATTTCGTCCAATGACCTACCTTCCCCCTTGAGAATTTCGTAACGCTGCTTATGTTATCGCTGCTTATGGATTTTTGCGATGCAGCAACGAGACATCAGCCGGGACCTCCTCATTCTGCTCCACGACGTGGCGCGGCTCGTCCGCGTGCGCTTCGACCAACGGGCGCGGGAGCGAGGCATGACGCGCGCCCAGTGGGTGATTTTGGCGCGGCTGTCGCGCCAGCCGGGGCTTTCTCAGAACGAGCTCGCCGGCATTTGCGAAGTCGAGCCGATCACGGTGGGTCGTCTGGTCGACCGGCTGGAGGCGCATGGCCTCGTCGAGCGCCGCGCCGACCCGAACGACCGGCGTATCAAGCGGCTGCATCTGCTTCCCGCGGCGGAACCGATGCTCGAGGAGATCTTCTCCTACAAGACAGAACTCCACGACGAGGTCACCGAGGACCTGGATGACGCGGCGCGCGAGGCGCTCGTCGATTCCCTTTTGCGCATCAAGAACAAACTGACGGCGCAGGACGTTGAGCTTGCAAGCACACTCCAACTGACCGGTTGAGGACAATGGCGGCGGTTAACAGCGATACAAGATCGGAATATGCGGGCAGCGTGAGCTCGCCGCTGAAGGATTTCATTGCGCGGCTCCGGGCCGACCGCGGACTGCTTCGCCGTGTGCTGATGTATGGCGGCGTCGCGCTCGTGGCCGTTGTCGCGGCGACGCTGTGGCTGACCGGAGGCCGTTTTGTCTCCACCGACGATGCCTATGTGCAGGCCAAGAAACTCAACGTCACGACCGACGTGTCGGGCCTCGTGCAGACCGTTGATGTGCGCGAGGGTCAGCACGTGAAGAAGGGCCAGGTCCTCTTCACCCTCGATCCGCGCCCGTTCCGCATCGCGCTGGCCAACGCCAAGGCGCAGCTGGCGCAGCAGGCACTGACTGTCGACTCCATGAAGGAAGACTACCGCCGCATGCTGAGCGACGTGGCGGCGCAGAAGGCGCAGGTCGATCTCGATCAGCGCAACTACGACCGTTATGCCGGATTGATGAAGGCCGGCGCGATCGCGCCTGCAACCTATGACCAGGCGAAGCTCACGCTTGCCACAGCCCAGCAGCAGCTGCGCTCCCTGCAGCAGACGGCGGACACGCAGCTCGCCAAGCTGAGCGGCAATCCCGACATTCCCGCGGCGGACCATCCGCAGGTCGAGCAGGTGCAGGCCCAGGTGAACGAAGCGCAGCGGCAGCTCAACCAC
>DATIYG010000237.1:0-2574 GCA_035517755.1 Rhizomicrobium sp.
TGCGCGAGGCGCGCGAGATCTTCGAGCGCGACTATCTGCTGGCGCAGATCAACCGTTTCGGCGGCAACATCTCCCGCACGGCGACGTTCATCGGCATGGAACGATCGGCGCTTCATCGCAAGCTCAAATCGCTGGGCGTCAACACCAACGGCAAAGAGCCGCAGCAGTACAACGCATGACAGCGCATCAGACGCACGGCTGGCCGCAGGGAAATCCGGTCGGCCGCACGGCTTACGTGAACGGGCGATACGTGCCGCATGCCCAAGCCGGCGTGCACATCGAGGATCGCGGATTGCAATTCGGCGACGCGATCTACGAAGTGGTCGGTGTTGCGAGCGGACATTTTCTCGATGAGGAAGAGCATCTCGACCGCCTCGAACGCTCCGTGCGCGAAATCGGCATGGCGATGCCGATGGATCGCAACGCACTCAAGCTCGTGGTGCGCGAGATGGCGCGGCGCAATGGCGTGCGCGACGGGCTCATCTATCTTCAGGTGACGCGCGGCGCAGTGCGCCGCGATCATGCCGTGCCGCGCAATGCGCTGCGCCCGACCTTGATCGTCACGGCGCGCAGGCTCGATCCGCTCGGGATCAAGGATCGGCAGGCGAACGGTGTCGGCGTCCACACACGGCCCGATGAACGGTGGGCGCGGCGCGACGTCAAATCCACGAATCTGCTGCCCAACATCCTGGCCAAGACGGCTGCGCGCGACGCCGGCGCGTACGAGGCGTGGCTCGTCGATGATGAAGGATATGTCACGGAGGGCGCCTCCACCTCGGCATGGATTGTCGATGCCGACGGAAAGATCGTCACCCGGGATTTGAGCAACGCCATTCTGCCGGGCGTGACGCGGCGGGTGATCCTGGAGGCTGCGGCCCAAGGCCAGCTCGCCATCGCGGAGCGGAAATTCACGCTGAAAGAAGCACTTGCAGCCCGCGAAGCCTTCATGACGGCGGCCACGCTCGGGGCCACGCCCATCGTTGCGATCGATGGCAGGCCGGTGGGCGACGGCAAGCCCGGGCCGGTAACCCGCCGCGTGCAGGAGCTCTACCGCCTTGCGGCGGAAGCGCGCGGGGCTGCGGAGCGCCCATAAAGGTTTCGCATTTGCAGCAAATCATTTTAATCTTGCCGGATGCTTCGCAAAGGGGCGGGCAAAAGCACAGGCGAGCTCGAAAATGAGCGAAAAACAACAAAATCTGCAGGATACATTTCTGAATGCCGTGCGTAAGAGCAAATCGGCGGTGACGATCTTTCTCGTCAACGGCGTGAAGCTTCAGGGAAACATCACTTGGTTCGACAATTTCTGCGTTCTTCTTCGTCGCGACGGCCAGGCGCAACTGGTCTACAAGCACGCGATCTCGACGGTGATGCCGCTCGGTCCCATTCCGCTGCAGGAACAGGAAACCGCGCCGCCGGCGATGGAACCCGCCTGAAGAAATCATCTGCCGCCAGCGACGGCGCGCAGTCGCGCAACGCCTTTGTCGTGCATATCGAACCGAAAGCGCGCGATCGCGAGCGCTTGCGCGATGCCGAAGAGCGGCTGGCCGAAGCGGTCGGTCTCACGCGCGCCATCGGACTTGATGTGATCGGCGAAGAGATTGCGCCGCTGGCGCGACCCACGCCTGCGACGCTGCTCGGCTCCGGCAAGGTGGAAGAGATCGCCACGGCGGCGCGTGGACTTGAGCCGGAAGTGATCGTCGTCAACGCGCAGCTGTCGCCGGTGCAGCAGCGCAATCTGGAACGTGCGTGGAAATCGAAGGTGCTGGACCGCACGGCGCTGATTCTGGAAATCTTCGGCGAGCGGGCGCGCACGCGGGAAGGCCGGCTGCAGGTGGAACTGGCGCATCTCACCTACCAGCGCTCGCGCCTGGTCCGCAGCTGGACTCACCTTGAGCGGCAGCGCGGCGGTTTCGGCTTCCTGGGCGGTCCCGGCGAAACGCAGATCGAATCCGACCGCCGCCTGATCGGCGAGCGCATTTCGAAAATCCGGCGCGAGCTCGAGGAAGTGAAGCGCACGCGGGGCTTGCATCGCGCGGCGCGCAAGCGCGTGCCGTATCCCATCGTGGCGCTGGTCGGCTACACCAACGCCGGCAAGTCCACGCTGTTCAACACGCTGACGAAAGCCGACGTGCAGGCCGAAGATTTGCTGTTCGCCACGCTCGATCCCACCATGCGCGGGCTGAAACTGCCGGACGCCCGCAAGGTGATCCTCTCCGACACGGTCGGCTTCATCGCTGACCTTCCGCATGAGCTGGTCGCTGCGTTTCGCGCGACGCTCGAGGAAGTGCTGGAGGCCGACATTATCCTCCACATTCGCGACGCCGCGCATGACGAGAGCGAGGCGCAGAAGGCCGACGTGCTGAAGGTGCTGTCCGAGCTTGGCGTCGAGGCGAAAGCCGAACGCCCGCTGATCGAGGTGCTGAACAAGATCGATCTGCTGGACGCCGACGACCGGAACGCCTTGCTGGCGCGCGGCAGGCGCGGCGGCGTGGTGGCGATCTCGGCCCTTGCCGGCGACGGGTTCGACGAGCTGCTGGCGCGCGTGGGCCACGCGCTTTCCATGGGCGAAACGGT
>DATIYG010000238.1:0-9904 GCA_035517755.1 Rhizomicrobium sp.
CGCTGCCGTTCGGGCCGATCTGCATGATCGTGCCCCCTGTCGCATTCGACTTGAGGTTCGGATCGCTGCCGTTCGGGCCGATCTGCATGATCGTGCCCCCTGTCGCATTCGATTTCAGCGTCGGGCCGCCGTTCGTCGGACCGACCTTCATCACCGTGCCGCCCGGGCCGTTCGGATTGGTCAGCGGATTGCCGTTCGTCGGATCGACTTTCATGACGGAATTGGGAGGCGGAAACTGTGGGTGCGAGGCCGGACCGTCATTGGGCCCAAGCTTCATCACCGTGTTCGGCAATTGCGGCGCTTGCATCTGCGCGAACATGGCGGCGAACATCGCATCGAACCCGTCGCCGGCCGGCTTTGCATCTTTTGCCGTTCCATTGGCCGTCGCAGTCGCCGGGGCGCTGCTGGCCGTCACCTGGTTGGTCGGAGCTGTCACGATCGTGAACCCGCAAAATTCCCGTGCGTCCGGTGCAAGCGGTGGACCAGACGCGTTTCACGGCATTCCAGCTTGATTTCCTTGCTTCCGGATTGGACAGCCTTGCGCGATCCGGCGCGGCATCATCTGCCGCAAGTCCGGCAATTTGTGCCGTTGCGCCTTCGCGGCGGCGCGATTTACGCCTTGTTTTCCAATCGTCATGCGATGGCACGGGCTTTGCGAATTTCTTCGCGGCGAACAGGAGATTTGCGTCAGCCGTGGCTCTGGACGGAATCCTTGCGAGTGCGTTGACGGCCCTGCAGACGAACGCGCAGGCCCTGCGGGTTGTCTCCAACAACGTCGCCAATATGAACACGCCAGGCTATGTCCGCCGCGTGGTGAACGAATCGCCGCTCGATATCGGCGGCCAGCTTGCCGGCGTCAGCATCGCCGACGTGCAGCGCGTGACGGACCAGTTCCTGATGCAGGAAGTTCTGTCATCCAATTCGTCGTCCTCGCAGTACAGCACCCAGAGCAGTGTGTTCGATCAGATCAACGGAATCCTCGGGCAGCCGGGCGACGGAACGGCACTGACGTCGCAACTGGATGACGCCTTCTCGGCGCTGGGACAGGCTTCATTGTCGCCCAATTCCAGCGCGAGCCAGTTGTCCGTGATCGGCGGCTTCCAGAACTTCGCCTCGACCATCTCGTCGCTGTCCACGCAGATTGCGAACGTCAAGGCCCAGGTAGACCAGCAGGTCAGCGGGTCAGTCAGCACCATCAACAGCCTGCTGACGCAGATCTATGCGCTCAACCAGCAGGTCCAGACCGCGACGGCCGGCGGCGACACATCGAGCGGCCTGCTCGATCAGCGCGACCAGCTCATCCAGCAGCTGTCACAATACATGGACGTCCGCACCAGTCCACAATCCAACGGCCAGCTCACGGTCATGACCACGGACGGCATGACGCTTGTCGGCGACACCTACGCGCAGCTCTCCTATTCGAGCAGCGCTTCGAGCGGAAGCTACAATTCCATTCAGCTGAATTCGATCAATCCGCAAACCGGCGCTCCGATCAGCGCCGGACAACCTCTCGATGCGCATTTGAGTTCCGGCTCGCTGCGCGGCCTGCTCGACATGCGCGACAATCAGATTCCCGCCTTCGAGCAGGAACTCGGCAACTTCGCGCGACAGACGCAGCTCGCCTTCAATTCGGTGAACAATGCGAACGCGGCGTTTCCACCGCCCAGCTCGCTCAACGGCCGCGACACGGGGCTGCTTTCGACGGACGGCCTGAATTTCACCGGCAAGACCACGATCGCGGTCGCCGATTCCAGCGGCAACATGGTGTCGCGGGTCGATGTGGATTTCGACGCGGGCACCTTGTCGGTCGATGGCGGCGCTGCGGTCAGCATCGGCAGCGACATCGGCAGCTTCGTCACCGCCCTCAATGGCGCGCTGGGCGGCAACGGCACCGCCAGCTTCCAGGATGGCAAGCTCTCCATTTCCGCCACCGGTTCGAACGGCATCGTGGTGCAGGACGATGCAACGACACCGTCTTCTCGCGCCGGCACCGGCTTCTCGCAATTCTTCGGACTGAACGATCTGTTCCAGTCGGACGCCCCTTCGATCCTTTCCACGGGACTGACGAGCGCAGACGCGAGCGGCTTCGCAGCCGGCGGCAGCATGAGCTTCACGCTCAAAGGCCCCAAGGGGGACGTCGCCAAGCAGGCGAGCGTCACGCTGACGGCGGGCATGACCATCGGCGACGTCGTCAACGCGCTCAACACGTCGTTCGGCGGCGCTGCCACGTTCTCGCTCGGCTCCGACGGCTCCCTCAAGATGACGCCGGCCTCCGCCTATTCGGGCTACACCCTCAACGTCAACGCCGATTCCACCGCGCGCGGAACGACCGGAATGAGCTTTACCGAGCTCTTCGGTCTCGGCAGCCAGGCATCGACGGCGATTGCGCAAAGTTTCAGCGTCAATCCGGCGATCGTTGCGTCGCCGCAGCTGCTCGCCTTCGCGCAGCCCTCGATCACATCGAGCAGCGTTGCCGGCGATCCCATCGTGGCGTCGGGAGACACGCGCGGGCTTCTCGCCCTGCAGGCGATCAGCAACGGCCAACAGAATTTCGGCGCCGCCGGCAATCTCGGCGCCCAGGCCACGACTCTCGGATCCTATGCCGCCAACTGGTATCAGGACATCGCGACGCAAGGCGCGGCCGCGTCCGCGAGCAACACCGAGCAAGGCGACCGCCTGCAGGAGGCGCAGACACGCCAGTCGCAGACATCAGGCGTCAACCTCGATGAAGAGCTTTCCAACATGATGATCTACCAGCAGGCGTATGGCGCGGGCGCGCGCATCCTGCAGACGGTGCAGCAGATGTACGACACGCTGCTGCAGATCAGCGGCTAGAGGACAGTCCGATGACCATCGACCGCGTTGCCACCAATAACCAGATGCAGTTCATGCTCAGCCAGATCATGCAGGCCACGGCAAATCTCGACAAGACGCAGGCGCAGGTCGCGAGCGGCAAGGTTTCGACCGACTACACCGGCATCGGCAGCAAGACGGCCGTACTTGAAGCGGCGCGCTCCGCATCGGCGCGCGCCGATTCCTATCAGTCCGTCACGCAGCTTGCCCTCAACCAGGTCGATCTCCAGGACTCGCAGATGACGGACATATCCAACCTCACGTCACAGCTGCGGCAGGCTCTGACCGAGGCCGTGGCGAACAACGACGCTTCGACCTTGATGTCGACGGCCAGCGGCATCTTCGACCAGCTTTCGCAGGTCCTGAATTCGCAGGATGCAAACGGCAACTACATCTATGGCGGAGGCAACGACAACCAGCCGCCGGTGACTCCGACTTCGCTGTCCGATCTCACCTCGCTCGCCTCCGCTTCGGATGCCTTTGCCAATGGCGATCTTCCCCGCTCCGTCACCGTGGCCGACGGTCAGACCATGAAGATCGGCATCCTGGCTTCGGATGCGGGCCAGCAATTGATGCAGGTGCTGAAGGACGTCGCCGATTTCAATGCCGGAGCGAACGGCAATTTCGGTCAAGGCCTGACGAGCGCGCAGTCCGACTTCCTCACAAACGAGATCCAGAGCGCCAAATCGTCCGGCGACGCGGTCAATAATGTTGCCGCGGCCAATGGGCAGACCTATCAGCAGCTCCAGACCATGTCGGACAATCAGCAGACGCTTTCCACGATGTACAAGGGCTTCGTGTCGAACATCGAGGATGTCGACATGGGCCAGGCGGTGACCCAGCTGAACCAGAACCAGGTGGCACTTCAGGCCGCTCTGCAGGTGACGTCGCAGCTCAATTCGATATCGCTGCTGAACTATCTTTCGCCGCCCACGGCGACCGGCTGAACCGGGGCCTCGCCTTGCGCAGCCGCGGTCACGGCCGTATATGCCGCCGATGAATTCGACAGAGGCAAAGCGCGTGGTCGTCGCCATGTCCGGCGGCGTGGATTCGTCGGTGACGGCGGCCTTGATGAAGCGCGCCGGTCACGACGTGGTCGGCGTGACGCTTCAGCTTTACAATCACGGCAAGGCGGTCGCCAGGAAGGGCGCCTGTTGCGCCGGGCAGGACATTCACGATGCCAAGCGGGTCGCCGAGCAGCTCGGCATTCCACATTATGTGCTCGACTACGAAGAGCGCTTCCGCAAGGCGGTGATCGCCGATTTCGCCGATTCCTACGCGCGCGGTGAGACGCCAATCCCCTGCGTAAGCTGCAATGAGCGCGTCAAGTTCGCCGATCTTCTGCATCTGGCGCGCGATCTGGGCGCCGGCGCATTGGCGACCGGCCACTATGTCCGTCGCGTCGAAGGTGTGAGCGGCGCGGAACTGCATGTGGCGGCGGACCCAGGCCGCGACCAGAGCTATTTCCTCTATCGCACGACGCGCGAGCAGCTCGACTTCGTGCGCTTTCCCATCGGCGATCTGCCGAAGAGCAAGGTGCGTGAGATTGCTGCGGAGTTGGAGCTCGGCGTCGCTGGCAAGCCTGACAGCCAGGACATCTGTTTTGTGCCGGACGGCGACTATGCATCGGTCGTGCAGCGGCTTCGTCCGGGTGCTTCCGCTGCCGGCGACATCGTCGATCTCGACGGCAACATCGTTGGCCGCCACGATGGCGTGATTCATTTCACGGTCGGCCAGCGAAAGGGTTTGGGGCTGTCCGGCAATCACGAACCCCTGTTCGTCGTGAAGCTGGACGCTGCGCGAAAGCAGGTAGTGGTCGGACCGCGCGATGCCTTGCGTATCGACACGATTTCGTTGCGGGATGTGAATTGGCTGATCGATACGGCCGAGCCTTTCGAATGCGCCGTGAAGGTTCGTTCGACGCGGCCACCTGTCGCGGCCCGCGTGACACCGTCAGATGATGGTTCCGCGCTCGTCGAATTGCACGGCGCGGAAGAGGCCGTGGCACCGGGACAGGCTTGCGTCTTCTACGAAACCACCGGCACGCGCGTGCTCGGCGGCGGCCGGATTGCGGCACCGATGGCATCGCGCGCGGCGGCGTAGGCAGCCCATCAATTGGTTTTAACATTCGCGCGACGCGGCAATCCTGTCGTTTCGGTTGCGCTCCGCTTCCTGTAAATTGCCGGTTGGCTGGAATCGGACATGATGCGGGTTTTGTCGACAGTGTGCCTGTGGCTGGCGCTGCTTTGCGGGGTGGCGTCGGCAGACGGCTATTCCAACTTCAACGCAGGCGTTGCGTCGGCTGGGCGCGATGAATCCGATGCTGCGATCAAGTCGCTCACCCAGGCGCTTGCATCGCCCGACCTGCCGCAACATCTGCAGGCGGTGGCCTATCTGTCGCGCGGCCGCGAATTTGCCGAGGTCCACCGCCTCGATGCGGCCATCGCCGATTACACCGACGCACTGAAGCTCAAGCCGGACTATCTGGACGCCTACATCTCGCGCTGCAGGGCGTACGCGGAGAATCGCCGGTACGCGGACGCCATATCGGATTGTTCCAGCGCCATCCGCGTGCAGCCGGCCAACTGGCGGCTTCACGAATTGCGGATCGATTTGTATCAACAGGCCAGGCGCTATGACGATGCCATCGCGGACTATTCCGCCTTCATCGCCACGCGGCCCGACGATACTTCGCTCCTGCTGGGGCGCGCCAATATGCTTCGTCTGGCGGGACAGTACGACAAGGCCATGGCGGATGCGGAGGCCGCGCACGACGCGCAGTTTCACTCTGCATGGCCTTATGTCGCGATGGGCTCCATCGCTTTCTCACAAGACAAGTTCGATGACGCCATCGGCAACATCAACTCTGCCCTCGATGTCGAATCGCACGACAGCGATCTTTATGTGCTGAAGGGGCAGATGCTGTGGGCGAACGGGCGCCTCGATCGCGCAAGCGAGACCTTCGGGGATATCTTCGCTCATGATGGCATGGACCCCTATGCCTTCCTCTGGCTTTCCTTGTCGGATGCTGCGCAGGGAAAACCGGTATCCGCGGATATCGTTTCGAAAGTCGAAGCGACGGATCGAACGCGTTGGCCGGGGCCGCTCGTGGACCTGTATCTCGGCAAAACGACACCGGAAGAGGTCCTGCAAGGTGCCGCGAAAGAGGCCGATGGCCTCAATCATGAGCAATGCGAGGCGGACCTTTACGTCGGCGCGTGGCAGCAGTCTCACGGCCATCCAGATGACGCGACGCGCCTCCTGACGGCCGCCGCCGGCGCCTGCGACGACATGCAGAAGCAGCTCGCGACGATTGCGCTTGCCCGAATGCGAAAGGCGGGTTCGCAGTGAAGTGGCTGCAGCTGATCCTGGCCGGACTTGTGATTTCCGGCGCAGTAGCCGCGCGGGCAGATGAGCACGCTCAACCCAGCTGCGCGCTCCAATCGATGGCGTCCCTGGACACGCAAACCTTGCCGAACGGAGAGATCGCCGTTCCCGCGACATTGAACGACACGCCGGCTCTGCTCGCCGTCGATACCGGCAGCATCTACAGCTCGATTTCGGAAGAAGCGGCGGTCGAGCAAGGCGCGCACGTGCAATTCTCCCCGTACATCGGTTCGTTCATGAACGGTGTGTCGACGAATGCGTTCACCGTGCTGAACTCCTTTGCCGTGGGACCGCTGCGTTCGCCGAAAAAATGGTCCGTCGCCATTGCACCCGACCAGATGCTTCCCGCCAGCATATCGGGCTATCTGGGACCGGATGTGATGCGCGCCTACGACGTCGAGTTCGACTTCTATCACGGCAAGTTCAATCTGTTTGCCCACACAAACTGCGCCGGCGCCGTCTACTGGACGCATGATGCGGCGGCTGTCGTACCGATGAAAGTCGCCGATGACGGACACATCGTCGTGGATGCCACGCTGGACGGAAAACCGGTCACCATCCTGCTGGACACAGGTTCACCGTCTTCCGTCATGAGTGTGGAAGCGGCGGAAAAGCTCTTCGGCATCGCCAAGGATGATCAGCGGCTGAAATTCGTCCGCTCCATCTCTCTCAATGGCGGCTCCGATACGCCGTTCTACAGCTTTCCGTTCTCGTCCCTGAGCTTCGGCGCGATCACCGTCGCCAATCCGAAGATCCAGCTGATCCCGCAAGAGAACTTCGATCCCCACGGCCGTCAGGACGCCCAGATCGTGCTTGGCATGAGCGTGCTCCGCCAGCTGCATCTCTACGTCGCGTACGACCAGAAAATGCTCTATCTGAGCGCCGCCGAGGCGCACTGACAGCACCGCCGGCGCCTTGCCTTGACAGGGCCGAACCCCGTCCCTTACATGCCGCGCCTCGGTTGACCAAGTGGCAGCGTAGCTCAGTGGTAGAGCAGGGGAATCATAATCCCTTGGTCGGGGGTTCAAATCCCTCCGCTGCTACCAGTCCTCGCTCAGGAGACGCGTTGGCGACACAGGCGACAAAGGCCACATCCGCAGGCCTTTCCATTCCCTCCATCGAGGATATCCGCGCGGCCGCGAATGTCATTCGCGGCGCGGTCGAACGCACGCCGACTCATTATTCGAAAACGCTGTCGCAGATCGCCGGCTGCGATATCCATCTGAAGTTCGAGAATCTGCAGTTCACCGCCTCGTTCAAGGAACGCGGTGCCGTGAACAAGCTGATGTCGCTGTCGGCCGACGAGCGTCGCCGCGGTGTGGTGGCGATGAGCGCCGGCAACCACGCGCAGGCTGTCGCCTATCATGGCGGGAGGCTCGGCATTCCGGTGACCATCGTGATGCCGGAAGGCGCGCCGTTTGTGAAGATCAAGCGCACCAAGGAATTCGGCGCGAAGGTCGTGCTGTTCGGCGCGACCTTGAACGAGGGCACCGTCAAGGCCAAGGAATATGTCGACCGCGACGGCATGACGCTCGTTCATCCCTATGACGATCCGAAGATCGTCGGCGGAACCGGGACGGTGGGCCTCGAATTGCTCGAGGATGTGCCGGATCTCGATGCGATCGTGGTGCCGATCGGCGGCGGCGGGCTGATCTCCGGCATTGCGATTGCGGCCAAGGCGATCAATCCGAAGATCAAGGTCTATGGCGTGCAGGCCGCACTTTATCCATCGATGTACGATGCGGTGAAAGGCTCCTCCCTGCCCTGCGCTGGGCAAACCATCGCCGAAGGCATTGCCGTGAAGGCGCCAGGCGCGCTGACACGCGAGATCATCGCATCGCATGTGGAAGATGTGTTCCTCGTGCGCGAAGACGAGATCGAGAGCGCGCTGGCGAGTCTGCTGGAAATCGAGAAGACGGTCGTCGAAGGCGCGGGCGCAACCGGCTATGCCGCCGTGCTGGGCAACCGCAAGGTGTTCGAGGGCCGCAAGGTCGGCATCGTCATCTCCGGCGGCAACATCGACATGCGGCTGCTTTCGAATGTCATCTTGCGCGAACTCTCACGCGAGGGGCGCTTGCTGTCGGTCACGGTTGAGATCGAGGACCGGCCCGGCTGGCTTGCGCGCATCGCCACCGTGGTGAGCGAGGCAGGCGGCAACATCCTCGAAGTCTCGCACAACCGCATGATGACGGATCTGAGCGCCAAGGGCGCCGACCTTGGCCTCGTCATCGAAGCGCGCGACGCAAAGCATGCCGATGAAATCCGCCGGGCGCTGGAAGCGGCTGGCTTCGTGCTGCGCGAACCTGTCGTGACGCAGGCCATGACACCGATGCGCCGCTTCTATGCGGCCGGTCCCGACGGAGAACGCGAATGACTGCGCCACGCGTCGGCATCATCATGGGCAGCCAGTCGGATTGGCCGACCTTGAAGGCGGCCGCTGCCATGCTCGACGAACTGGGCGTGACGTACGAGACACGCATCGTATCGGCGCACCGCACGCCCGACAGACTCTATGAATATGCGACGAGCGCTGCGGAGCGCGGACTCAAGGTGATCGTCGCGGGCGCCGGCGGTGCTGCACATCTGCCGGGCATGACCGCTTCGATGACGACCTTGCCGGTGCTCGGCGTGCCCATCGAAAGCAGGGCACTGAAGGGCCTCGATAGCCTGCTCTCCATTGTCCAGATGCCGGGCGGCGTTCCGGTCGCGACCTTCGCCATTGGCGAAGCGGGCGCCAAGAATGCGGGACTGCACGCCGCCGCCATTCTCGCCCTTTCCGATGCCAGGCTTGCCAGGCGGCTGGAGTCATGGCGCAAGGCCCAAACGCGATCCGTCGCCAAAAAACCGTCAGGACGATGAGCGATCCGCAGAAATTGTCCGCTCCCGTGCCGCCGGGAGGAACGATCGGAATTCTGGGCGGAGGACAACTGGCGCGAATGCTGGCGCTCGCCGCGGCCCGCCTCGGCCTCAAGACGCATGTGTTTTCCGACGTCCGCGATGCGCCGGCGTTCCAGGTGACGAGCGCGCACACTTATGCGTCGTATCGCAATGCCGAAGCGCTGCGGAAATTTGCGCAGGCTGTCGACGTGATCACCTTCGAGTTCGAGAACGTGCCGTCCGAGTCCATCGACACGCTGTCGCTGCTGAAACCGGTCCGGCCGAATGCCCGCTCGCTCGCCATCACGCAGGAGCGGTTCGAGGAAAAGCGCTTCGTCGACTCGCTCGACATCGGCACGACGCCGTTTGCTGGGATTAATTTGCCCGCCCATATAGACTCGGCCTTCAACAAGATCGGCCGCACGCGCGCCGTGCTGAAGACGCGGCGCCTCGGCTACGACGGCAAAGGCCAGGCGATGGTCTCCAGCACCAGGGAAATCGTTGCCGCCTTCGCGGCGTTCAAGGAAGTCCCGTGCATCCTCGAAGCCTTCGTGAACTTCGACTTCGAAGCCTCTGTGATCGCGGTGCGCGGGAGCGACGGCACGTTTGCCGCCTACGATCCGCCGGAGAACGAGCATGGCGATCACATCCTTCGCCGCTCCATCGTTCCCTCGCGTCTGAGTGCGGCGCGCGTGGAGGAAGCAAGGGAGATCGCGCGCAAGATCGGCGACGCGCTCGATTATGTCGGCACCTTCTGCGTCGAGCTGTTCGTGACTGCAGACGGATT
>DATIYG010000239.1:0-18861 GCA_035517755.1 Rhizomicrobium sp.
TCGCTCGCGGTCCTGCTCGCGGCGATTTCCTTTGCGCTGGACCGCCGCCGGGAGGCGCGGGCCGATCAAGCCGCAACGCTTCTCCTCCAATCACTGATGACGAGGGCGAGCACCGAACGACCTGTTCAAACGGGAGAGACAAGCGGCGAAGTCCCCGGCGGCATTCATTGGGATGTTCGCGTCTCGCGATACGGATCGCAGAACGATCGCGCATCGTGGCCCGTGAATGCCTATTCCGTGCGGGCAAGTGTTCGCTGGCATGGCACAAGCGGTGTTCGCGAGAAGAGCCTCACGACATTGCGGATCGCGCCGCCATGAGCGCGCACAAGGAGAGCGGCTTTACGCTGGTTGAGCTGCTGGTGTCGCTGGCCGTCCTCAGCCTGCTCGCGCTCGTGCTGTTCGAGGGTCTGAGCTTCGGCGTGCGCGCCTGGGAGCACGACCAGCTCGCATCGGCCAGCGAGGACCACATCGGGATCATTCAGACCTTGCTGAGGCGCTCGCTCGAACGCAGCTGCCCGCGGCGGCTTGCAGCCAACTCGGGAGAGATCCCCAAAATTCTATTTTCCGGAACATCCGAGAGAATGCGGTTTCTCGGACCGGAACCGATGTCCGCAGGCGGGCGGTTGTGCGCCCCGCTCGGCATTGTGAGCCTGACCAATCGCCATGGGTCGCAACTCGTGCTGCAGCGGCTGGACGGCAATGGCGACATTGTCGAGCAGCGCACGCTGCTCGACCATCTGGCCTTTGTGCGGTTCAGTTATCTCGGCGATCGTGGATGGCGCTCAACCTGGACAGGACAGACCGCCCTTCCCGCCTCAATCCGCATTGCCGCGTCCTTTCAACGGAACGATTTGCGGACCTGGCCCGATCTTTTTGTTTCGCCACGGATTTCAGCCGAGGCCGATTGCACCTATGATCCCGTGATCAAGGGTTGCAGGGGGCCGTAGCCAAGTGCAGTTGCAGGGTAGCAGCGCAATTCCGCTGGATTTGCTCCGCCGCGGCTTCGTCTGGTGGGTCGACGAACTGGCGCGCCTCGTTCCTGTGCAGGTGCGGGACTTTTTCACATCCGGCGATGCGACAATCCGGATCGCGCTGTCCGGCGACGACATCGTCGTTTCGGAGCACGCCCAGCATCGGCAACGGATTCTGTCGCGCATGTCACGCAACGATTTCCAGCCCGGAACGCTGGCGGCGGCGCTTCCGCCTCCGTCGCCGTGGTCGCGCTGGCTGCCGGACCCGATCCTCCTTGAGCTTCCGGCGCACGAAGTGCTGCAGCGCGACCTGACCTTGCCTTCCGGCGCTGGCAAGGATCTTGCGAACATCCTGCGCCACGAGATCGAGCGGCAAAGTCCGATCGAAGCCGCCAGCGTCTACTACGATTATCGGGCTCAAAGGTCGGCAGACGCGCTGCTCGTCCATGTGCGGATCGTCCGGCGGGAGATCATCGACGACGCGCTGTCGTTTTGCCGCTCCGAAGGCATCGATCCGTCGGCCATCGTGTTCAGCGGCGATGAACGCCCCGCTGATGGAGCAATCTTCCCGGTCGACCCGAAGGCAAAGGCGCACCTCAAGCGCAGCGGACAACTGACCGCCGTCCTTGTTGCGCTAGCCGCGGTCCTCACGCTTTGCGTGATTGCGGCCACTTATCTGAAAAAGGAATCGGCCATTGATGCGCTGGAGACGCGGGTCGCGACCGCACGGGCAAATGCATCGCAGGTCGAACTCCTGAAGGCGGAGATCCGGTCACTCGAGAAGAGCGAGACATTGCTTTCGCAGCAAAAAGGCGTTCCGGCGACGATCCAGGTCCTGGCGGAAGTCACGCGCGTTCTGCCGGACGACACGTCGATTTACGAACTCGAGATGTCACAGGGCGAAGCACGCATCCATGGTTTCACCAAGGCCGCGGCATCGCTGATCGCGTTACTTGACGGCTCTCCGCTGTTTTCTCACGCCCAGTTCCGTTCGCCGCTCATGCAAGGCCCGCGTCAAGACCTCGAGCGTTTTGACATCTCGTTCAAGGTGGGAGCGCCGCGCAAATGACGCTCGAGCGGTGGCAGCAACAGGCGCTGGCGGCCGGGATTTTGCTCGGTTTGGCGCTGATCGCGTGGTTTGCCGTGATCAATCCAATCGCCGGCGCCTTCCAGGACCAGCGCGAGCGGCAGGATCGCGCATCGCGCTTGCTTGCGAGCTACCAGGCGGAGCTTGCTGCGCGTCCACAGCTGGAGGCGCAACTGGACCGGCTGAAGGAAGGACAATCCGCAACCAGCCGGCTGGTTCAGGGGCAGAACGCGGATCTGGCGGCAGCAAACATGCAGAGCCTCGTCAAAGCGCTGGTCGCCCAGGAGACCGGACAAATCCGAACCGCGCAGAACCTCGACCCACAGTCGAATGACGGCCTGGAGCGGATAGCCATTCAATATGAGATATCGCTGCCCGCCGCCCGGCTGGAAAACACGATCTACCGTGTCGAAACGGATTCCCCGTATCTGTTCCTCGACGATGTCGACATCCGCATGCCGGAGAGCTGGCAGACCGAGGGTGCCGCGGGCGATCCTCCGCCGGTCGAAGTGCGCTGGACCGTTCGCGGATACCGCAACATGGGATCGCCATGAACAGAAGAGTCGTCATGGGGCTGGCTGTGTTGTGCAGCGGGCTAACCGTCGCGCTCGCCTATGAAGGGCTCGCACCGGCCGAAATTCGTAGCGTTCCCATCAAGCCGGTCCGGCAAATGCCTGTCGACCCTCCGCGCGCCATGATCGCGCTGCCGGAACAGGATTTCGCGGTCATCAATGAACGCCCTGTGTTCAGTCCGGCGCGAACGCCCTTTGCCGATACAATGGTGACCGCATCGGCGCAAGGGTCGGCGTCAGACCTGCAGCTGGTGGGCGTTATTCAGGGACCTGAGAAATCGATCGCCCTGCTGAAGAATACGGCAACATTGCAAACCGTAAATGTTTCCGTCGGCGATTACGTCGCGGGCTGGCGCATTCAGGCGATCACGCCGGTCCATGTCATCCTGTCGTCGGCATCCGGAAATGTCATGCTGCCGCTGAACGATCCGAGCGTGGGCGCTCAGTCCGGCGCCGTTGCAGCGATGTCATCGCAACCTGGAGAGGCTATGCCTCAGCCGACGGCGCCCACGCCGAGCGCACCGGCCATCCCCGCACCGCCACGGCCCTCGGCGGTTGCGACAATCACGACACCGCCAAAAGCCGCTCCCGCAAATGCGGCCTTGCCTGTGCCGACTGCCCATGGAAGCATTGCCCCAGAAGCACTTAGGTCGGCCCCGATCGATCCATCGACCGGGGAACCGACCCTCTAGCGCGAGCGGCGCAGAGCAGGGTGGGGGCCGTCATGGAGTTGATCGCCGACGGGGCGAACCCGCGGACATTGCTTGTGTCAGCAGTGCTGGTTGCACTGCTCGCACCGGTGTGCGCGTTCGCGCAAGACGCGAGCACCGCCAAGCCCGCATCGCCACCGGCGGTATCCTCGAATCTCGATGCCGCGCCCAACGAGCAAACACCTCCGCCTCTCGAACAAACGCCTTCGGCCAGCGAGATCATTCGCGGAAACGGGCGAATGGTCCGGACGCCAGCCTCGCATGTCGCCTCGACATCGATTTCCGAGGAAGGACAGATCACGCTCAATTTCGTCAACGCCGATGTTCGCGACGTGGCGAAAGCGGTGCTGGGGGATTTTCTCGGACTGAATTACGCCATTGGCTCGACCGTGCAAGGCACGGTCACGATCCAGACGAGCCGCCCGCTGGGCCGCAGCGAGATCCTTCCCGTTCTCGAGCAGACGCTTCGGCTGAACGGGCTCGCCCTCGTGCGGACCGGGAATGTGTACAAGATTCTTCCCGTCGCCGACGCGCCGCGCGAAAGCGCGACCACCATGAACGTCGGAGCCTCCGAAGCCGGCTATGGCAGCGAGATCGTTCCGCTGCGCTATGTGGGCGCGGTGCAGATGCAGCACCTGATCGAACCGATGCAGCCGCAGCAGGCGATCGTCCATGCCGACCCGACCCGCAACGTGCTGATCATCCAGGGCACGCAGGCCGAACGCGCCGCGATCGTGAACGAAGTCACGCTGTTCGATGTCGACTGGCTGTCGGGCATGTCGTTCGAGATGTTCACGCCGAAATACACCGACGCCCGTGGCCTGACGCACGAATTGTCCCAGATCATCGGCGGCACCAACAGTCCGCTTGGCGGCGTCGTTCGCATGGTGCCGATCGATCGCCTCAACACGGTGCTCGTGATTTCGCCGCAGCCGCGCTATCTCACGCAGATCGAACAATGGATCCAGCGGCTTGATCACCCCGGCGCCGGCAATCAGCGGCAGCTCTACGTCTATGCGATGCAGAACGGCAGGGCAGCCGATCTCGCGAGCACCCTCAAGAAGGTCCTCTATGGCAGCGGCAAGGATTCGAAGGATGTCGGCGACGATCAGTCCGATGCTTCCGGCGATGCCGGGCCTCCGCCCGGTGCGCCGCCGCAGGGCGGATCGGCACCGCCGCCCTCCGCTGCCCCGCCACCGATCCTGAATTCCGGCGAGGGCCACGACCACGATGACGCCTTGCCGAATGGTGTCAGCATCACGGCCGACGAGGCCAAGAATGCACTGCTGATCTATGCCAAGCCGCAGGATTACGCCGTCATCGAAAATGCGATCCGGCAACTCGATACCGTGCCGCTGCAGGTTCTCCTGGAAGCCGTCGTCGCGGAAGTGACGCTGACCAACAATCTTCAGTACGGCGTCCAGTACTTCTATCAGCCGAACAGCCAGAACACGCTGGTACTGTCGAATTCGACGAGCGCTTTGATTGCGCCAACCTTTCCCGGATTTTCCTACCTCTTCTCGCAAGGCACCAACATCAAGATCGTGCTCGACACGCTGTCGTCGGTGACCCATGTGGAAGTCGTGTCGTCGCCGGAAGTGTTGGTTCTGAACAATCACACGGCGACCTTGCAGGTCGGCGACCAGGTCCCCATCGCGACATCCCAGGCGGTCAGCACCTCCTCTGGCGACGCGCCGCTGGTGAACACCATCTCGTATGAGCCGACCGGCGTGATCCTGAAGGTGACACCGCGCGTGAATCAGGGCGGCATGGTGATGATGGATATCTCGCAGGAAGTCAGCGACGTGTCCGGTGAGAGTTCGCCGCTCAACTCGCCGACCATCGCCGAACGCAAGATCGAAAGCTCGATTGCGGTGCAGGACAATGAAACCATCGCGCTGGGCGGCCTGATCAGCAATTCGACGACCAAGGGCAGCGACGGAATCCCGTTCCTGTCGGAGATTCCCGTGCTTGGCGGCCTGTTCGGAACGAAGACCGACAACGGCACGCGCACCGAGCTGATGGTGCTGATCACGCCGCATGTCGTCGACAATCTGGAGAAGGCCCGCGCCGTGACGGACGAACTTCGCCGCAAGCTTCCGTCCGTGCAAAACCTCCTGCCGGCCCGCCGATAGCGATGCGCGCGCGCAGCCAGCGCGGATTTGCCCTGCTGGCCGTGCTGTGGGTGGTCGCGCTTCTTGCGATCATTGCGATTGCGATGTCGGCGGCCATGGTCGCGACGTCTCGCATCGATCGCACCGCGTGGACATTGGCCCGCACCGAGACCATTGCGGATGCAGTGGTCAACCGGACGGTGCTCGCACTGCTGGATACGCGGCCCGGCGCGCAAGGCCGCGTGGACGGGGTGGAACGCGATGTGACGTTCGATGGCGTCAAGACCCGCGTGTGGGTTCAGGACGAAGCCGGCAAGATCGACCTGAACACGGCCGACAAGACCGTGCTGGCAAGCCTGTTCGCGCGATCCGGCCTGGGCCAGAGCCAGGCCGACGCGCTCGCCGACGATATCGCGAAGGTTCGCGATGGCCGCGCACCGGCGGTCGCGTTCCGGACCGTGGACGAGCTGCGCAGCAGGCCAGGCGTAAGCGCCAGATTGTTTGCCCGCATCGCGCCGCTGGCGACGGTCTATTCGCACAATGCCGGCGTCGATCAATCCGTCGCGCCACGGTCCGTCCTGCTTGTGTTGCCGGACATGGATGCGGCCAAGGCCGATCTTCTTCTGTCACAGCGCAACGATGCCTATGCGAAGGGAACGCCACAAGCTGTCGACATCGGCGCCGGTCGCGCATTCATGATCTCCGCGGAGGTCGATCTGGAAAACGTTCGCTTTGTGCGGCAGGCCGTCGTGCAGATGACGGGAGACAAGGACAAGCCGTTCTGGTTCGTCTCATGGCAGTGACCAGAAAGGCCCGTACAGCCAGCCGATCCAGGCGGCCGCCGCGAGAGAGGCGCCGACAAAACGGATGTCAGGTGCCCGGTCGTCAGCGGGCACAAACATGCCGGCGAGAAAAAGCGCGGCGCCGATGGTGAGCACCGGCGGAAGTCCCTGCCACGACACCCACGCGCCGATGGCGGCGAGCAGCGCTGCAACCTCCAGCGCATAACGGGTTCGCAGCCAAAGCCAGACGCTGGCCGGAAGCGCGAAGCCGATCGCCGCTCCGAGCAGATGCATCACAGGCGGTTGTCCAGCAAAACGGGCCGCAAGCAATCCCGCACCGGCAAGCGGAATGGTGAGCACCAGCGGGACCATCGCGGAGCGGACATCGAGCAGCGCCAGAGCCAGCAACGTCCAGCCGAAGACACAGCCCGCGAACAGGTGCTCGCCACTGGAAACCGTGGCGGCCCACAGAGTGACAATCAACGCTGCGATTTCGATTGCCGGATGGATGGCCGAGATGGACGCGCCGCAATGCCGGCATCGCCCCCGCAACGCCAGAAAGCTCGCGATCGGGAAGAGTTCGAGCGGACTTAACGGCGTGCCGCAGGACTCGCAATTCGATCGTCCCCGGACAACCGTGCGCCCTTCGGGCAGCCGGGTGACGAGGACACCGAGAAAGCTGCCGACAAACGGCGCCGCGATCGCGAGTTCGATGGTTGCGAGATTCAATCGGATCAGAACATCCCGTTGGTGTTGGCGGATTTCTCGGGCACGGGCTGGACGACGTCCCAGTGCTCGACGATCTTGCCGTTCGCGACCCGGAAGATGTCGACGACCGCGAAGCCCCGGTCCTCGGGCTTGAACTTCGTCAGATAATGCACGGCCACCAGGTCGCCATCGGCGAGAACCTGGCTCACCTTCACGCTCGCCTGCGGATTGCCGGCATAGAATCCCTTGAAGAAATTGCGCATCGGCTCGGCGCCGGTCGCCGCCATGGGATTGTGCTGGATGTAGCCAGGATCGAAATAAGTATCGACCGCCTGGTCGACCTTGTGCTGCACGAACAGGAGGTCGAACGCCGCCATCACCAGCTTCTTGTTGGCGGCCGGATCGGCCTGCGCGAAGGCCGGCATCATCACGAAGGTCGCGGCAATCGCCATTTGAAGTGCGCGTTTCACAATCGCCTCCCTTTGTCTCAATCAGGCCAGATTGAACAGCTTCTCGGCATTGGTCTGGAAGAATTTCTTCTTGGCATCGGGCGAAAGCGCGAGCCTGTCCTGCGCGACCACTTCGTCCGCCACGAACTGATAGGGATAATCCATGGCATAGAGGACGTGGTCCATCCCCAGCACCTCCTGGCAGAGCCGGATGGATGGCTCGAAGGCCATGCCGCTGGTGGTGACGTAGAGATTTTCCCGCATGATTTCCGGGATCGATCGCTTGAGCGGCTTCAGGCTTTCATAGCGCTTCGCCGCCACGCCGGCCCGGTGCATGTAGTCGATCCGGGAAATCCAGAACGGCAGCGCTTCGCCCAGATGGCCGAGGACGAATTTCAGCTTCGGAAAACGATCGAACAGGCCGGTCACCATCAGCCGCAGCGTGTGCAATCCGGTGTCGACGCCGAAACCGTACACCGCGCCGTCCAGTCCGCGCTCCAGCATGGGCCTGATGAGCCCGGGATGCGGTCCGGTCGGGTGAAGGTAGATCGGCACATCGAGCGCTTCGCAGGCCTCGAAGATCGCCCAGAATTTCGGATCGTCGAGATACTGCCCACGCGTGTGGCCGTTGAAGATGGCGCCCTTCAGGCCGAGCTTCTTCACGCCGCGCTCGATTTCCTTTGCGGCATGCGCCGGATCCTGCGGCGCGAAGGCCGCCAATCCCGCAAACCGTGTGGGATGGCGCGCAATCGCCGCCGCCAGTTCATCATTGCTGGAAACCGACAGGGCCCTGGCGACATCGGCCTCGAACATGTTCACGCCCGGCGCGGTCAGCAGCAGCAGCTGCATGTCGATGCCGGTCTCGTCCATGTCGGCGAGGCGGCGGCCGTCCAGATCGAGCAGGCGGGCGCGGATCAGCTTCGGCCGCTCGGCCTCGCTGCGCAGATAGAAGCCCCACAGACTTTTGAATCCCGGATCGTCGTAGCCGCTGTCGATCAATTTGCCGAATTCGGCAAACTGATCTTTCGTCGCCCACGCTTCCTCGGTTGCGATGCGCTTGTAAGGCGCGGGACCTACCGCCGGCATGTCGGGCTCAGCCTTTCTTGACCTGCTGCGGCACCATGGGTTTGCCGCTGACCGGGTGCGGATAATGGAAGGGGATCACGGGCGTCTCCGGCCACAATTTGCGATGCGCTTCGTGGGCGATCTCGTCTGGCCCGAGCGGGTCTTCCGGAAACGTCGTGCTCGAATAGGGATAGGCGTTGGCCGGTTGATGCGCCCAGCCCTTGTCGAACATGCCGTGCCAGATCGGATTGTAGTCGAGCACCTTGATCTTCCAGGTGCCGTTCTCCTTCACATATTCGTTCTCGTAGATGCCGCCTTCCCACCATTGCCGCGGCAGGGTGCCCTCCGCCGTCACGCTCTCATGCCGGCCGGCCTGCATCAGGCTGCGGCCACGAACCTTCGCCGTTCGCCCGTCGGGCGCCACATGGATCACCATCTGCAGCTGGGGATGATCGAGCAGGAAGCCGAAAACCGGACCGTTGAAGTCGTTGGTGAAGTTCTTGCGGAAGCGGCCGATATAGAGCCGGCGCAGGCCCGCCTTGCCCTTGTAGATGCCGCCCATGAAGCGGACTTCGCCGCTCTCGGAAAACAGATCGACGGTCTCGTCGTACATGCATTTGTCGATCAGATAGCCGTAGGTGTACTGCACATTGCGGATGGCATTGGCGTCTTCCAGCAGACCCACCTTGCCGCGGAGCTCGCGGATGGCGGCTTCCAATTCCCCAATCTTTTTTTCCGTATCCATGGTCTTTGCGTCGTCCTTGCGCTGGATGAAAGGTTTTCAGGCGATGATCTTGTCGCTGCGAGGAGCTGAAAACAATTGGGGCGCAGATTGCATTTGCATGCATCCTGCGCCCCGAAAGAAGGCGATGTAGACTGGATCAGAAGGCCTTTCTGACCGTCAGCATCCACTCGCGCGGCGGGCCAGGCTGGGCTTCGATGGTGCCTTCGCCGAAGATCGCGAGATCGAACATGTCGTAGAAGTACCGCTTGTCCGTCAAGTTGGTGACCGCAAGCGAAGCCTGCCAGCCACCCTCCGGCGCGTCCCAGGTAACGCGGGCATCAAGCAGGCCGCGGGCTGGAATTTCCGTGAACTTGTTGTTGTTGGCATCCTCGTAGATCGTGTCCTGCCAGTTGTAATCCAGCCGCGGCGTGACGGTGCCGTAACCCTCCATCGGAATCGTGTACATGATATCGAAGTGGGCCTGGCTTGCCGGGAACAGGATCGGGTTGGAGCCCTTCCTGATCGTGCCCGGTGCAACCTGCGGACAGATGCCCGCCGCAAACGCCGCAGGCGTACAGCCATTCAACCACCCCGTCGGAGCTCCCGGAGCGGCATTCGAGCTGAGGTCCGTTACCGAATAGCTCGCATCGATCAGCAGGTTGTCGATCGGTGCGGCCGTCGCCTCGAGTTCGATGCCCCTGTCCGTGGCGGTGCCGAGGTTCACATAATGAGTCCACGGCAAGCCCAACGCATCGGTCTGCGCCAGCGGGGTGATGATCCTCGAATAGTCGCTGGTGTAGAGAGCGGCGTTGAAGCGCAGGCGGTGATCGAAGAACTCGGTCTTGGCGCCGATTTCGTAGCTCTTGAGCTGTTCCGGCCCGAACCCGCCCAACTGCAGCGAGTCGAACGGACGCGAGTTGAAGCCGCCCGAACGGTAGCCGGTTGAGAACTGGAAGTACGCCATCACGTCGTCGGTGAAGTGATAATCAACACCGGCGCGCCAGTCAGGCCGCGACGCCTTCGCGATATTCGGAACCAGCGCTGCGTTTCCTGGGCACTCCGGCAGGAACAGCGCAAACGTACAGTTTGTATCGACTGTGTCGCGGAAGTAGCTGCTACCCGGATAGCCCGGCACCCCAAAGAGGTGGTTGAAGAAGTAGGTCTTCTTCTCTTCGGTGTAGCGGAAACCGCCGAACACTTCGAGATTGTCCCAGATGTGGTAGATGCCGTGCAGATAGACCGACTTGTTCTGGTCGTCGTATTTGTCGTTCTGTTCGAACACCAGCGGCACGCCGATATCGCGGAAGATATCAAGCACCACCGGACCCTTCGCCACGTTGACGCGATAGTAGTAGAACGCACCGGCGGTCCACTCCAAGGCGCCGTCAAACAGCGAGCCCGTGAAGCGAGCTTCTTCCTGCCACTCCTTGTTTCCGGGATAGGTCGTCGTCAGTTCGAGCGACATCGGCGACACGTCCGAGTCGTTCGAATAGGCACCATTGTAATAGCGGTAGCCGGTAATGTTCTCGAAGTGGACGTTCGACAGGATGTCCCAGTCGAACTGGTTCGTCACGCTCCACTGATGCATCATCTCGCCCTGCGAGTAATGCTGCCCGGCCTGATCGTAGTAGTCGCCGAACGTGGACCCGTAGATATCCTTCGTGATGAAGCGCTGGTCCCACGGGATTCCAAACGTCGGAATGTTGTAGACCGCGTTCCACACCGGGTCGAGCGACGGCGCGGCGATGTTATTGCCGTCGGAATTCAGCCCGAAGAACTGATCCCGGCTCACCGATTTCACGCCGCCGCCCCTGTTGAAGTAGACGGTACCAGTGCCCGGATCGGCGCCAAACAGGACGTCTGGCGCAAGCTCGGAATTGTCGCGGATCACACTCGCCGTGAAATTGTCTTCCATGCCGTTGAATATGACGGCCCGGAACGCAACACGCGCGGCAGACACGTCAGTGCCCCCCTGCGTGCCGTTATGGCAATTCGGCTGCTGCGTGCGGACCGGGAGCGTTCCTGCCGTTGCCGGATTCAAGCATGCGTAGTCCCAAGCAGTGAGGAATCCGTCCTGATTGCGTGACGTGGCCGAAACGCGCATGAACAGATGACCTGGGATCACGGTCAGGTTCATGGCGCCCTTGACGTTCACTTCGTTGAAGGAGCCGTAGGTCGCTTCCAGATAGCCGCTGTTGTCGTCGGTCGGCTTCTGCGTATGGATTTCGATGGCGCCGCCGATGTCATTCTTGCCGCCGAGCACGCCCTGCGGGCCCTTCAAGATGTCGACGTGCGAAATGTCCATGAGGTCCAGGATCGTGCCGGACATCGTGCCGTAGTAGATGTCGTCGATATAGATGCCGACGCCGGGCTCGCTCGCGAACACCGTATCGTACTGGCCGATGCCGCGGATGTAGGTCTGCACGGCGTTGCCGAATGCCGCCGGCGCTTTCGTGAGCGTCAAGCTCGGGACCGATGTACCCAGCTGGGAGAGATCATTGATGCCGCGTTCTTCCAGGTCTTGTCCCGTCACCGCCGTAATCGACAATGGCGTGTTCTGAAGGTTCTGCGACACGAACTGCGCCGTCACCGTCACGGTTTCGACACCGGACTGCGACGAGCTGGTCGTCTTTTGAGATGTAGTTGCCTGCGCCATCGCCGGCGACACCGCGAACGCCGCAACGATCGCGACCGTCGAAGCTCCAATGGCGAGCGACCGCAACACGCGCTGCGCACGCAAATGTGACGTGAACTCAGTCCCGAATGGCATCTGCCCCTCCCCTAGACGGCAATGACTGCCCGTGCCGGATCGCACGTTCCGACTCTATGGCTCCAAAATAGCATATTCGGCGGAATCGGGAAGGCTCTGTACGTTGCGCTTACAATCGAAGCGCGCCAAATTTCTTAATTCGTTAAAGCGCTTCGGCGGGGCCAGGGACACGGGCTTCGCAGCCGGAAACCTCGGCGTTCGCACCCAGCAAATGATTTACCATGGCTCCACCAGTGGTCGCACTCGGGCGCAGGAAAACCTGCCTGCCATCCACAACAGTTGCGGAAAAGTCGCGCCGGGCGGATTTGTGCATTCCACGGCCTGCAGCCTTCCGGCGCGTCCGCACAGCGCGATGAAAGGCGACCGCTGACGAACAGTCAGTACGCGATGGTGAACCGTCGCTTCAGGTGCTTGCCCTGCTCCAGCTCGTCGACGAGCGCGATCGCGTAGTCGTCGTAGGAGATGCGGCTCTTGCCATTCGCGTCCGTGACGAGCTGATCGCCGCCGAGGCGGAACTTGCCGGTGCGCTCGCCGGGTCCGATCTCGGCCGCCGGCGAGAAGAAGGTCCAGTCGAGATCCCGTTCGCCGCGCAGACGTGTCAGCACGGCCGACGCCTCATCGAGAATCTTCTTCACCGGCTCCGGCAGCGTGAGCGTGTCCTTCAGCATCTTGCCGGGCGCCACTTCGAGCGAGCCGGCGCCCCCCACCATGATGTAGCGCTTCACGCCCGATTTCTTCACCGCCGCGACGATTTTGTCCGACAGGCCGGGCGCAAACGGCAAAGAGCTCACGACCGCATCGTGGCCTCTCAGGACCGGCGCAAGCGCGTCCGCATCGTTGGCATCGGCGCCGACCACCTTCATCTTCGGGCTGGCGGAGATCTTGTCCGTGTTGCGCGCGATGGCGGTGACGAAATGGCCGCGCGCGATCAATTCGGCGAGCACCTTGCTGCCGATGTTTCCGCTGGCGCCGATCAGGGCGACATTCATCTCAGCCTCCTTTCGACCGCTGCTTGATCGCTTCGGCAAAGATCGGATTGCTCAGCAGGAACGGCACCGCGGCCATGAACTCCTTGTTGAACGGCTTGTTGGGCACCGCGGCCATGATCGCATCGCCGCGTTCCTTGATGCCGGGGCCGAATTCGCTGTGCGTGAAGATGTAGAGCCAGTTCTTGCGCACGCCTTCGAGCACGATCTCGCCCACTTCTACCGGATCCATCCAGAGCGCAGGATTGAGGCCCGATCCGGACGCCCGCCGCTTGTCCCACTCGGCGTAACCGGTGTTGGCGAGACTGGCCGGACGGTTCTCCGCGCTCTTGCCGATCTGGCTGCGCACGGGACCAGGGCAGAAGGCCGACACGCCGACATTGTCGGCGGCCAGTTCGGTGCGCAGCACTTCCATCATCGCGACCACGCCGGCCTTCGCGACCGTGTACTGGATCGTGTTCGGGTTGGGCATGATGCCGGACATCGAGCTGGTGGAGACGATGTGCCCGCCTTCGCCGTGCTTCAGGATACGGGGCAGGACCGTCACGACGCCGTTGACCACACCGCCGAGATCGACGCCCAGCACCCAGTCCCAGTCCTCATAGGTCGCGAACTTCGCAGGTCCCGCCAGCCCGATGCCGGCATTGTTGCTGAGCAGATGGATCTTGCTGAAATCGCGCTCCACATCGTCGGCAACTTGCGCGAACTGTTTGCGGTCGGTGACGTCGAGCTGATAGCCGCGCACGCGATTGTCGGCATTGAGCTCTTTGAGGGCCGCGTCGAGATGGTCGCGGCGAATGTCGGCAATCGCGACCTTCATCCCCGCATTGAGGAAAGCCTTGACCTGGCCGAGTCCAATGCCGCTGGCGCCGCCGGTGACGAGTGCAACCTTGCCTTCAACCTGTTCCATCGCGATCTCCGAAGCTGGCGCCGAAAGCATTTGGGATTGCGCGTGGCAAGGCTACTCCACTGCGCGCGAAGTGAGAGGCGCTTCCTCGCGAAGCCATTGCACGGCCACGAAAATTTGCTCGCGTTGCCGCCGATGCAAGGTACAGTTCCCACATGCGTGAGCGGCCGCAAGAGCCGCCGATTCGAACGCGTTCAGGGAGATACCAGCAATGGTCGACGTGATCGGGGCAGAGGCAGCCGAGGCTACCATCGAAGCGCAATCGGCGCCGTTCGTAGCCGAAGGAGACTTCACCCCGCGCAAGCTGAAGGTCGCGGCCGGCATTCTGATCGGGCAAAGTTTCGGCACCAGCATTCTTCCCTACAGCGCGATGATGCTGATGCTCATGCCATTGACGCATCAGTTCGGCTGGACGGCGCAGCAATTTTCCTGGGCCGTGACGTTTCTTTTCGTGTTCGGCGCGCTGAGCCTTTGGCCGATCGGGCGCATTGCAGACAAGGTTGGCGTGCGGCCCGTTCTGCTGACCGGCACGATTGTTGTCGGTATCATCACGCTCGCGATGGCGTTCCAGACCGCCAGGCTGTGGCAGTTCTATCTGTACTACGCGCTGCTCGGCATGTTCGGCTCGACGGGCGTCACCTACACGAAGGTCGTGGCGGCGCTGTTCACCCAGCATCGCGGCAAGGCGATGGCCATCCTCACGGCCGAAACGACGCTCGCCCGCGCCGGCGTGCCCCTGTTCGTCAACTGGCTGCTGCTCACGCAAGGCTGGCACACGATGTATCTCGTGTTCGGCGCCATGATTCTGGCCTGTGTCCCGGTGCTGTTCTTTACACTCGATGAACCGGGCCGCATGCCACAGCGTCCGGGCGCGCCGGCACTTACGCAACCGTCAAAGATCGCGTTCGAAGGAATGACCATCAGTCAGGCGGTGCGCGACTGGGTGTTCTGGCTGACCACCGTCACGGCGTTCATCGGCCTCTTCATCTTCAACGGCATGTTCCCGCATATGGTGCCCGCCATCGTGCAGAAGGGCTTTTCGCAGACCACGGTGGTCGCGCTGCAATCCGGTGCCACCGTCATTGCATTCAGCGGCGCGCTGGTCGGCGGATGGGCCGTGGACCATTTCCAGAGTCCGAAGGTCGCGTTTCCGATCAGTCTTGTGTCGGCGCTTGGCACATTCCTGATCCTGATCGTAACGCCGACATTCGGCGGCGTGTGGATGCTTGGCGGAGCCTTGCTGTTGGGGGCGCTCTCCTTCACCGCGCTGTTCCCGATGGGCCAATACTTCGCCACACGGTTCTTCGGACTGAACTCGCTCACGGAGATCATCGCGGTTCAGTTCATGATCACGAACCTGTTCGCCGGACTTGGTGCGCCGCTGTTCGGATGGATCTTCGACAAGACGCACTCCTACAGCAGCGTGTTCATGATCACGACAGCGCTGAACCTTCTGGTGGCGTTCGTCTGGCTGGTGCTGCCGAAATACCGTTATTCGAAGAACATCGGACAGATGCCGGCTGCCTGAGGAGAGGGCTGACCTCGACTTCAGACCAGCTTGTTCGCGTGGTTCCGGATGAATTCGCGGTCACGCGCGAATCTGGCCTCGATCCAGGCAATCTGCTCCGGCGTAAGGTCTGATCGCGACAATCCGGCCGGGCTGCTGTTGACCCTCGGCAATTTGAGGAGATCCGGAGCGTTCAGCCGCTCGGCCACGACGCGCAGGCCTGCGTCGAGCTCTTCGTATGAAATCAGAAAGTTCGTGACCAGCCGTCCCTCCGAGCTGACGAAGCGGATGTGCTGGTTCCTCAGCTGGTCGGCATTTCTCGGCACCCACTCCTCGATGAACTGCGCGAAATCCAGGTTGCCGGTGTAGAGGCGGGGATTGTCCTTGAAGCGCTCCTGGCGGTGCGAGTTGAAGACACTCACCACGAAGTCCACGGGATCGCGGATGACCCCGAAAATGAAAAGATCCTCGATTTTCGTGCAGCTCAAAAGCCACCGGAACCGCTCGGCGAATTCCACAAAGGTCTGGTGCTTTCCAAAGTTCGATTGAACCAGTCTCAGCTCGCAGTGAGGCGCCAACACGCGCTCGATGGCCGTGGATGCAGTCTTGAGATTGGCGATGAAGAGAAACTTCTTGGTCAAACTTAGCAGCACATGGGTCTCCTCGCCCGACTCGGCTCTGTGGGGCGATTTTCTCACAATTCCGGAGATCTGCCCGAATAGCGATGCGCTCGACTTAACGGGCAGGCACCAGGTGACGCCTGCCCGAGCGGACCCTACTTGTTACACGCTCGTGCGGTCCAGTTCCTAATCGTCGCTGGCACGGACAATATCCCGGCGCGATAATCCCTGAATTGCGAATGATTGTTGCGTTGCTGAGCATCGCCGGCGAACAGACCAACCAGTTTTCTTAACAACCTCACTAGACTGCAGGCATAGCGCTTGCATCAGGTGTGGAGCAGGAAATCCGCCTTCGGAACCGGCTGCAGGACGGAAACATCGCCAATGGCGAGCGCCTCGACCATCTTCAGCCGCCCGAGCAAATCGTCCTCCCGGCAGGCGTAGAACCAGCGCACCCCGATGCCGCATGTACGGAAATCGATGCCGTTCGTCGCGCGGCTGAAATCCGTCGAAGCATCGCAGGCGAAGTTGATGACGATCAGCCGCTCCTCTTCGCTCGAAGGCCGCAAGGCCAGCGACACGACTTTGTTTTGCTCGGCAGCCAGCGGAACCGAGAGCGTGTTTCCGCCATCGGCCTTGATGGTGCAGATGCTGCTTTTGCCCTGGATACCACGCAGACCGAGATAGATCTGAATTCCCGCTCCCGCGACTCCTTCAAGCAGGAACGCAAGCATCGCCGGTCCCTGATTCTTGATCCAGCAGCCCCAATGCTCCGGCCACCACCAGCCGGGTCCATTGCGGTAGATTTCGCCGCTCTTCAGCCCGGCCCACAATGTCGAACTGGTGTTGCTTGCCACTGGATGCAGCACGCCCATCTCGGCTTCCAGCGGCCACACGCCGGGCGGCTGCCCCGGGCGCGGCTGCGCAGGAGGCGGCGCGGTCTTCTTCCATTCCCGCAATTGCCCGATGATCTGCGCACTGATCGCGGCCCATGTGCGGGGGCGAAACTCTTGCGCGATCTTGTTCTCCCGCTCGGAGCGATACTCCTCGTCGTAGACGATGCGCTCGACCGCCTCGAGCAGGTCCTTCTCCGACTCCACATCGAAATATTCGGCGAACGGACCGCCCGCTTCCGGCAGCGACGACACCTTCGAGACGATGGGGACCTTGTGATAGCAGAGCGCTTCGGTGACCGGCAGGCCCCAGCCTTCGTAGGAGCTGGGATACAGCGTGCAGACCGCGTTCTCGTAAAGCACCGACAGCGCGCCGTCGGAGATCTTGGAAAGCATCAGCACCTGCTCCATGAGCAGCTCGCTCGCGGCAAGCTTGCTGTAGGCGGCATCGTTCAGCCAGCCGGGATTGCCGACGCAGACGAGCTTCGGCGTGTTCTTCATGCCGTGCTTCTTGATGAGCTTGAGCCAGACGGAAAAGGCGGCGATGTGGTTCTTGCGCGACTCGATGGTCGACACGAACAGCACGTATTTCCCTTTCTCCAGGCCCATCGCGGCCAGATACGCATCCGGATCGCCGACCTCGTCCCAGATCGCGTCTCCGGTAAGAGTCTTGCGGAAGTCCGCGTCGAGCGGAACGACGGCCGCTTCGCGCGCGCCGTAGCCGAGCTTCTTGGAGACGGTTTGCAGATCGGCCAGCGTTGCCTTCGAGTTGACCAGAAAATGATCGGCGTGGTCGAAGGCGCCGATGGCCCAGGTGATGAAATCCTGGCGCAGCTCGGACACGCAATGCTCCGGCGCCATGACCGGGATGAAGTCGTGCACAAAGGGAACGTACTGGATGCCGAACAGACTCTTGGCCAGCCGCACATTGAGAAAATAGTTTTGCAGCCACCACGACGTTCCGAGATTGAGTAGCACGGTTCCGCGCACGAAACTGAAGTATTGTTTTCCCGTCAGCGTGGCATCGAGTGCCGCCAGCAATGACAGCCATTCGGGCGCCTGATGATCGCCGCCGGCAACCGCCTGGTTCGCGAGCATGTTGAAGAGGGACGGAGGGATCTCGATCCAGAAATCGGTTTCCTTGGTGAAACACACGATCGAATACTGGATTCCGGGCTCTGCCGCTTCCAATGCTGCGCGGATCACTTCGATCTGCACGCGCTGAATACCCGTCGGCAGGCGCGCATTGCGGAAATAGTGCATCAGATCGCTGACATCGAAGGCGATGTAGAGCGTCTTGGCGTCGGCGGTCTTCGCCTGTTTCGGATATCGCGCAGGGGCCGGCGTGAAGGAACGCGGAGCGGCCGCCTTGTTCGTGCTGATCTTTGTTTTGAGTGCCTCGATCTCGTTGCGCGCATCGAGCAGGCCGGGCTCGAGCGCCAGCGCCCGCGAATAGGCTTCCATCGCGCCGGCCAGTTGATTCCTGATCTTGAGCAGATGCCCCAGCTGAAGGTGGCCATCCGCATCGTTCGGCTTCAGCTTCAGCGCTTCGCGATAGGCGGTTTCGGCAGCGGCGTGATCGCCCGATTCTTTCCGCGCGTGGCCCAGTTGAATCCAGATGTGCTGCAGGGTCGGATCGAGTCTGAGCGCCTCTTCATAACCGGCGCGCGCCCCTGCCCAGTCCCGCATGTCGCGACTGCGGTCTGCTTCGCCGATCAGGCGTTTCGTCGCCTCCCGAAGGTCTGCCTTCAAAGCAACCTTCGGATCCTTTCGCACGGTTTCGGCGGTCGCTCCACCGGTCGCCTGCGCCGGAAGATCGTCGGAGGAAGATAGCTCTTCGGCATCAAGCCCGGACTCGTCCGGCTTGGCCGTAAATTCGTCAGTGACCTTCATCGGTGGCTCGCAAAGGGGGGTAACCCCAATCTAAGCCATCAGATTTCCGATTGCCACAGCCGCTTTGCGCGCCCGCGTCTGGAACGAACGCCTGAAGCCTCAG
>DATIYG010000240.1:0-3682 GCA_035517755.1 Rhizomicrobium sp.
CTCCAGCCGCTTCCACAACAGGACCAGGCCCGAGCCGTCCCACGCTAAGATTTTTATTCTGTCAGCTCTTTTGGAGCGAAAGACGAAAATCGTCCCGCAACACGGATCTTGCGCCAGTCTCTCACGCACCAGCGCCATCAACCCATCCGCCCCTTTGCGGTTATGCGGTGCTCCGCATAATCGGAATTATGCGGCGCGCACGATTATGCGGAGTTGGCGGCGGGAAGTTGCGGCCCGCCGCGGCTTTCTCATTGATCTCACTCCGCATAACTGGTCTTGCGCCCGGCCGTGCTCAGCATAGCCATGAGCTTGTCGGGCGCGCGGAATCGTCCGGGCTTGAGCATCGGTGGCGCCATGGCGGCGAGGGCCTCAAGCTTCTCGGTCGGATCGGCGCGCAGGTAGACCTCGGTGCTTTGCAAGCTGGCGTGTCCGAGCCAAAGCGAGACCTTCCGCACGTCGCGGGTCGCCTGCAGAGTATGCATAGCGCAGGTGTGTCGTAGCACATGCGGGCTGACGCTCTTGGCGGCGATCGAGGGGGCGGCACGTGAGGCTGTGGCAACGTGTTTGGCCAGAACATACTCGAAGCCGGAGCGGGTCATCGCTTGCCCTCGCGCATTGAGGAACAGCTCAGGCGCGTTGCTGGCCGGGCGCACCTTGAGCCACGACTTCACCGCTGTAGCTGTCTCCTTCCAGAGTGGGAGTACGCGCTCGCGGCGTCCCTTGCCGATAATGTGCACGGTGGACAGCGAGCGGTCGATCTGGTCGAGGCGAAGACCGACCAACTCCGAGACGCGCATGCCGGCAGCGAAGGCCAGATGCAACATCGCCCGGTCGCGGATGCCGGAGACGGTGCTTGGGTCCGGCGCATCGAGCAAAGCCTGCAGCTCGTCACGTATGAGATAGCCAACAAGCGCCTGATCGGTCTTCTTCATCGGAATCGCATGAATCCGGCGCGCCTGATCGAGGCAGGACGGAACCCTGTATTCTAAGAAGCGGAAGAACGCGTTGATCGCGGCGAGCCGAGCGTTGCGGGTTCGCACCGAGTTACCGCGCTTCTTCTCCAGATGCTCCAGGAAGGTCAGGATCAGCGAGGCATCGAGCCGCTCGATCTCGATCTTGGCTGGCGTGATCTTGAGCCGGGCGGCGGCGAAGCCGAGCAGAAGCTGGAAGCTCTGCGCATACGCCTCACAGGTATGCTGGCTGGCCCTGCGTTCCTTGGGCAGATGCTCGCGCAAGAAGCTGGCGAGATGGAGAGCGAGCGCGGTCATGCGATGCCTCCCACGAGCAATGCCTCGCCGGCCTCGGCGATCTGGCCCATCAGGACCGGCGTCGCCTGCAAGTACCAGTAAGTGTCGGTCACATGCGCGTGGCCGAGGTAGGTGCTGAGTGCCACGATGTGACGGGCGACCGCGCTGCGATCGTGACCGCACTGCTCCAGCGAGCGGACCGCGAAGGAGTGGCGCAGATCGTGGATGCGCGGGTCGCGCCCTCTGTGGACACCCCTGAGGCCGGTGCGATCGAGGAGCTGGAGGAAGACATTGCGTACGGTGTTATAGGGTAGCGACCGGCCACCAACGGAGATAAAGAGAGCACGATCCGCGGCAGACACCTTTCGACGATCGATTATATATCTGTCGAGTGCCTGCCGTACCGTCGCATGCAGCGGCAGGAGACGGCTCTTCTGGAACTTGGTCTCTCGGATCACGAGCCCGTCGGCTGTCACGTCGTCGAGCTGCAGCGCCAAGGCTTCCGCTATCCGCATGCCGGTCGCAGCGATAAGGCCGAGTAGCGTTGTGTACAGGATCGGCCTGATCGAGCCCAACGGCTCGAGTGCCGCTGCAGTGCGCAGCAAGCGCACGATCTCGTCAGAACGATAGATGTAAGGCGGGCGGCGCTTGGACGTAGCACGCCCGAGCGCATCGGCCTGCGGGATCTGATGCCGCGCGTTCTCGGCATGCAGCGCCAGCGCAAAGCGACGCACCGTCAGCAGGCGGATACGGCGATGCTCCGGGGATGGCGCCCCGGCGGCCCAGGCGAGAACTCGGGCGCTGGTTATGTACCGGTCGCCGCGCTCTTCGGCGAACCTGACAAAGCCTCTCAACAAGACGTTCTGATTATGGAACTTGAACCCCAACGAGCGCTTTTGATCGATGTAGCAGGCAAGATCTCGGCTCAGCATCACGCGTCTCCCGGCCAGGGCTGCGCGATCTGCTGCAGCATCGTGATGTCGACCTTGGCGTAGTGCGCGGTCATATCCGGCGAGCGGTGCCGCAGCACGGCACCAACCATGTCGAGCGTGGCACCGCCCCGCAGCATGGCCGTCGCCGCCGAATGTCGCAGCAGACCTGCGCCCTTCATCGGAGCATCAATCCCTGCCTTACGGATCGCGGCACGGACGATGTTGGTGACCACACCAGAGCCGGTGAGCGGACGGATCGGAGCATTCAGCATGAAGAACACGCGATCCAAGCCGACGCGAGGTCTCGCTCGCTCAAGATAGGCGAGCACGGCATCACCGGCATCTTGCGGCAGCGGCAATCTGGTCTCTCGTCGGCCCTTGCCCCGTACGGACAACGTAGCCTGCCGCCAGTCGAGATCATTGAGGTTCAGTGAGACGATGTCGCCTGCGCGTAGGCCGAGGCGCGCCAACAAGAGCAGGATGGCCCGGTCTCGCAAGCCGGTCGGTGTTGCCAGATCACACGTCGCAAAGAGTTGCTCGACCTGTGCAACGTCGATGTACCGTGGCAGCGTCGACAGCCGCCATTCCGGAATGGTGGGCACGGCCTGCTCGAGTCCAGCCCGGCACAGGCCGCGCGCGCCGAGGAACCGCAGGTAACCCCTGAGCGCCATCGCCATCGTCTTCACATAGGCGCGTGAGGTCTGCTTGGTCTCGGCAACAATGACTTCGCGAACGAGGTGGGCGTCCCAGCTCTGCGGTCTGGGCCCAAGTGCAGGCAGCAGCCGCATCACCATGCGGCCATGTCGATCGATCGTCCGTTCGGTGATGCCGCGATGCCGCCGCAGCCATTCCTGGAACTCGGCCACACGCCGCTCGAGCACCGGGGGCGCGCTCTTTACCTTCAGTCGCGCGAGGCCGCGCTCGCCGAGGAACTCGATGAACCGCCAGACCCGCCGCACGTACTTGCCGGAGAGGTGCTTCTCGGACCGGAAACCCGGACACTGGCAACGATGCCGCGCGAAGCGATCGATGACGGCCTCGTCGATGTCGGCGACCGCGACCTTGGCCTTCAGCAGCCAATGCGCGTGGTGGCGAGCTGCATCATCGTAGCTCTTCACCGTCAGGCTCGTGTACCCCTGCTGCCGCAGGCGACGTGTGAACTCCGCCACCCAGGGAGCAAGCTCGCCCGCATCCATGCGCTGCCGTCCAGCGCAGCGAGCTTCATTCGTCTTGGTCATTCGATGCTTCCCTCTTGTTGCCATCAACACAGAGAGGGACGCCTCGAATTATGCGGAGCTGGGAAGCCGCCTCACAGCATTAAGCTGTTGAAAACCAGCATGGTCTCAAGGCGAGAGAATGCGGACTCCGCATAATCGTGCGCGCCGCATAATTGCGATTATGCGGTGCTCCGCATAACCGGAAGGGAGGCGACGGGCTCGCCGCGCTGGTGCGTGAGGCTCTCGGCGAGGATCCGTTCTCGGGGACGATTTTCATCTTTCGGTC
>DATIYG010000241.1:0-2140 GCA_035517755.1 Rhizomicrobium sp.
GGCAAGTACGCGCTCGTCTACGGCATCAACAACGCCGGAATGATCGCGGTAGACTTTCCGTATGCGGATGGCCCCTTCATCTATTGCCCCTACAACGCAAAGAAATGCGCTGCCGCTGGCGGCATTGCGACCAGCAGACCGCAAGAGTCCAAAACTGCCAGTGTCACAATCGGTAGGGGTTCCCGAACTATTTCCCGTTAGCGCCTCAGCGCGGGACCGAATAAGGGGACCGGTCCGCGCTCGCCCCAATTACATCGAGGCGGTCTGGGGCCGCGGCTATGTGCTGCGCGATCCGGACAGCAAGGACGTAGCCGCGTAAGTTCTCCCCTTCACCTCCCCTTCAGACATGCGAAACGGGCGCCCACCACAGGCGCCCGTTTCGTTTGGCCGTTGAAGAGAGGATCAGAACAGCCCCTCCACTTCGCCGTTGGCGTTGAGGCGGATGGCTTCGGCGGCAGGCACGCGCGGCAGGCCCGGCATCGTCATGATGTCGCCGCAGATCATCACCACGAAGCCGGCGCCGGCGGACAGCCGCACCTCACGCACCTCCACCGTGTGATCGGTCGGCGCGCCCTTCTTCGAAGGATCGGTCGAGAAGCTGAACTGCGTCTTCGCCATGCAGACGGGCAGGTTGCGGAAGCCTTCATCCTCGAACAGCTTGAGCTGGGCGGCGGCGGGCCCATCAATGAAGATGTCGCGCGCGCCGTAGATTTCGCGCGCGATGGTGCGCGCCTTGTCGGCGAGGGGAAGATCGTCGGGATAGAGCGGCGCGAATTTCGATTTTCCGCTGTCGGCGATCTCCACCACCTTCTGCGCCAGATCGACGGTTCCTTTCGAACCGTCGGCCCAGTGCGAGCAGATCGAGGCGGGAACGCCGCGCGCCTTGCAGTATTCGATGACCGCAGCGAGTTCGGCCTCCGTGTCGGCGGAGAAGCGGTTGATGCCGACGACCGCCGGCACGCCGAACTTCGCCACGTTCTCGATATGCTTGCCGAGATTGGCGAGACCGGCCTTCAGCGCAGAGATGTTCTCCTTGTTCAGATCCTCGCGCTTTACGCCGCCGTGGAACTTGAGCGCCCGCACGGTTGCCACGATCACGGCTGCCGCGGGAGACAGTCCCGCCTTGCGGCACTTGATGTCGAAGAATTTCTCCGCACCCAGATCGGCGCCGAAACCGGCCTCCGTCACCACGTAATCGCCGAGCTTCAGCGCGGCCGTCGTCGCCATCACGGAATTGCAGCCATGGGCGATGTTGGCGAACGGTCCGCCATGCACGAAGGCCGGATTGTTCTCCAAGGTCTGCACGAGATTGGGGGCCAGCGCATCGCGCAGCAGCACCGTCATGGCGCCGTCGGCCTTCACTTCGCGGGCCCGCACCATCTTCTTGCCGCGTGTGTTGCCGATGACGATGTTGCCCAGCCGCTCGCCGAGATCCTTCACGTCGCGCGACAGGCAGAAGATCGCCATCACTTCGGACGCCACGGTGATGTCGTAGCCGGTCTGCCGCGTGAAGCCGTTGGCGGTGCCGCCCAGGCCCACCACGATGTCGCGCAGCGCGCGATCGTTCATGTCGACCACGCGCCGCCAGGCGATGCGGCGGGCATCGAGATCGAGCCCGTTGCCCCAGTAGATGTGGTTGTCGATCATGGCGGAGAGCAGATTGTGCGCGCTGCCGATGGCGTGGAAATCGCCCGTGAAGTGGAGGTTGATGTCCTCCATCGGCACCACTTGCGCATAGCCGCCGCCGGCTGCACCGCCCTTCATGCCGAAGCAGGGCCCGAGCGAAGGTTCGCGCAGCGCGATGATGGCGCGCTTGCCGATGCGGTTGAGCGCATCGCCCAGGCCCACGGTGGTGGTCGTCTTGCCTTCGCCGGCCGGCGTCGGCGTCATGGCGGTGACAAGGATCAGCTTGCCGTCCGGCTTGCCCGCGAGCCCTTTCAGGAAATCCAGTGACACCTTCGCCTTGGTGCGGCCATAGGGCTCGACCGCGTCCAGCGGGATGCCCGCCCTTGTCGCCACTTCCGCGATCGGCAGCATCTTCGCCGCGCGCGCAATCTCGATGTCCGACTTCACACTCGCACTCATGCCTCACCCCGGGGATTTGCCGCACGATATAGCGGGTCCGCGCGGCTGGCGGAAT
>DATIYG010000242.1:0-10864 GCA_035517755.1 Rhizomicrobium sp.
CGGGTTTGATCCGCAGAACCTGAGTTGGCGCGTGTCGCGCGATCAGGATTGTTCCGCGCGATTGACCTGGAGTGATGGTGAGGTGGGCCGGCGCCGCGAGAAGCACCGGCCCATTTTCTGTGCTTACAGCGCGGCGATGATCGCTGAATTGTAGACGTCGCTCATCTTGGCGCCGAGCGGGGCAATCTGCACCGGCTTCTCCAGTCCGATCAGCAGCGGGCCCAGGACACTGACGCTGCCGGCTTCCTGCAACAGCTTGGTCGAGATCGAGGCGGAATGGATGGCGGGCATGATAAGCGCGTTCGCCGTGTCCGACAGGCGGCAGAAGGGATAGAGCGCGAGCTTGTCAGGATCGAGCGCGACATCGGCAGCCAGCTCGCCGTCATATTCGAAATCGACGCCGCGACGATCGAGAATGTGCACGGCTTCGACAATGCGCTCGCTGCGTTCGCTGCGCGGGAATCCGAAGGTCGAGGATGCGAGCAGCGCCACACGCGGCGTGTAGCCAAAGTGGCGCACGACCTCAGCCGTCTGCACTGCGATATCGGCCAGTTCTTCGCTGGTCGGCATCTCATGCACCGACGTGTCGCCCACGAAAATCACGCGGCCCTTCGAGAAGATCACCATCACGCCGATGGGACGCTCACCGGCCGGCGGATCGAGCACGAGGCGCACATCGCCAAGCGCGACCTGATAGGAGCGCGTGACGCCGGTGACCATCGCGTCGGCGTCGCCGGCGGCGAGCATCGACGCCGCATACACATTGCGGTCGTTGGTGACGAGCCGCACGCAATCGCGATAGAGCTGCCCGCGCCGCTGAAGGCGCTTGTAAAGTGCCTCGATGTAGGGCTGCGCATCCTGGGCGGAATGCGGCACGCGGATCTCCAGCGCGTGCTCGTCGATTCCGGCACGGCGCAGGCCGGCCTTGATGATGTCCGTCCGGCCGACCAGCAGCGCGCGTCCAAGTCCGGAATTCTGGAATGCTGCTGCCGCACGAATGACAGAGTCTTCCTCGCCCTCTGCAAACACAACACGCTTCGGCTTGGCGCGCACCGCCGATGTGATGCGTTGGAACAGCAGCGCCGATGGATCGAGCCGCGCAGACAATTGCACGCGGTAACTTTCCGCGTCTTTCACTTCGCGGCGCGCCACGCCGGTTTTCACGGCCGCTTCCGCCACGGCGGAAGACACGCGGCTGATCAGCCTCGGATCAAACGGCACAGGGATGATGTAGTCCGGCCCGTAAGCCGGGCGCGCGCCGTGATAGGCGGCCGCCACTTCATCAGGCACGTCCTCGCGTGCCAGTGCGGCCAGCGCTTCGGCGGCCGCGATCTTCATGGCCTCGTTGATCGTCCGCGCACGCACATCCAGCGCGCCACGAAAGATATATGGAAAACCCAGAACGTTGTTCACCTGGTTGGGATAATCACTCCGGCCGGTGGCAACGATGGCATCCGGCCGAACGGCCTTCACGGCTTCCGGCGTGATTTCCGGATCGGGATTGGCCATGGCGAAGATGATCGGCGCCTTCGCCATGGTCTTCACCATGGCTTGCGTGACCGCATCCTTCACCGAAAGCCCGAGGAACACGTCGCAATCGACCAGCGCGTCGGCGAGCGTGCGCGCGTTGGTTTCCGCAGCGTGCGCGCTTTTCCACTGATTCATGCCGCTCGTGCGGCCCCGATAGATGACTCCCTTGGTGTCGCAGAGGATGGCGTTGCCGCTCGGCAAGCCCATCGCCTTCAAGAGTTCGAGGCACGCGATGCCGGCCGCACCCGCACCGTTCACCACCACCTTGATGTCCGACAGCTTGCGGCCCGTGAGATCGAGCGCGTTGATGACGCCGGCCGTGGAGATGATGGCGGTGCCGTGCTGATCGTCGTGGAAGACGGGAATGTCCATCAGCTCGCGCAACCGCTCCTCGATGACGAAGCAGTCCGGCGCCTTGATGTCTTCCAGATTGATCCCGCCGAAGCTGGGGCCGAGATAGCGCACGGCGTTGATGAACTGATCGACGTCATGCGTATCCACTTCGAGATCGATGGCATCGACATCGGCGAAGCGCTTGAACAGCACCGCCTTGCCTTCCATCACGGGTTTCGATGCCAGCGCGCCGAGATCGCCCAGCCCCAGAATCGCCGTGCCGTTCGAAATGACGGCGACGAAGTTTCCCTTGGCCGTGTAGTCGTAAGCCGCGGCCGGATTCTCGGCGATCGCGCGCACCGGCACGGCCACGCCGGGAGAATAGGCGAGCGACAGATCTCGCTGTGTCGCCATCGGCTTGGTCGGCCGGATTTCCAGCTTGCCGGGCTTGCCTTGCGCGTGAAACGCAAGGGCTTCCTCGTCGGTGAAGGAGGGGCGTGTCCAATCCATGAGCGGCCTTCCGGAACTGATCCACAGAATATCGGCCGGATGCTCCAAGCCTTTCAATCCCGCCGTCGTGCTAGTGTCTTAACGCATGAACGAACGCGCCACCATCACCGAAGCCGAGGGCGCCACGCCCTCCATGGCGCAGTTCCTCGAGATCAAGGCGGCGCACCCCGAATACCTCTTGTTCTACCGGATGGGGGATTTCTACGAGCTCTTCTTCGACGATGCGGCCAAGGCGTCCGAAGCGCTCGATATCGCGCTGACCAAACGCGGCCGCCATCAGGGCGCCGACATTCCCATGTGCGGCGTGCCGGTGCATGCGGCGGAGGCATATCTCGAAAAGCTGATCCGCAAGGGCTTCCGCGTCGCCGTGTGCGAGCAGATGGAAGACCCGGCTGAAGCGAAGAAGCGCGGCAGCAAGGCCGTGGTACGGCGCGACGTGGTGCGGCTTGTCACGCCGGGAACCTTGACCGAGGACTCGCTACTGGAGGCGCGTGCGGCGAATTTGCTTGCGGCGCTGGGACGTGCGGGCGCCGATCTCGCTCTGGCGCATGCCGATATCTCGTCGGGCGAGTTTCGCGTCGGCGAAGTGGCAGTGAACGACCTGGCGGCGGAGTTGGCGCGATTGTCGCCGAAGGAATTGCTGGCGCCGGATTCGCTGCTGGCCGACGAGATTGTCGGGCCAGTGCTGAAATCGTTGGGCGCGGCCCTGACGCCGCTGCCGTCGATCAAATTCGATTCCGCCAATGGCGAACGCGCATTGAAGTCGCTCTATCGCGTGGCGGCGCTGGATGCCTTCGGACAATTCGGCCGTGCGGAATTGTCCGCCGCCGGCGCACTGGTCGGCTATCTGGAGCTCACACAGAAGGGAAAGCTTCCGGCGCTGGCGCCCGTGTCGCGCGTGGCCGAACGGGCGTTCATGGCGATCGATGCCGCCACGCGGCGCAATCTCGAACTGATGGAAACATTGTCGGGACAGCGCTCCGGCAGTCTGCTGGCGACCATCGACTACACGGTGACGGCGGCGGGTGCGCGCGAGCTGGCCTCGCGCCTCGCTTCACCGCTGACGGATGCGCGCGCGATTTCCCCTCGTCAGGATGCGGTGGCGTTCTTTGCCGCAGATTCCGAATTGCGGCGGCGCACGCACGAGCATCTGCGCCGGGCACCGGACATCGCCCGCGCGCTGGCCCGCATTTCAGTGGGCCGCGGCGGACCGCGCGATCTCGCCAACATCCGCGACGGGCTGAAGGCCGCGCGCAGCTTGCGCGACACACTGCCGAAGGACGACCCGCTGAAGGCACCGTCCGGCGAAGTAGCGGACGCCCGCGAGGCGATTATCGCCGCATTGGCTGAAACCTCGCGGCTGCACGACTCGCTCGACCATCTGCTGGTCGCCGAGCCGCCGTACTTCGCGCGCGATGGCGGCTTCATCAAACCCGGCTCGCATCCGCCGCTCGACGAGATACGCAGCCTTCGCGACGAAAGCCGCCGCGTGGTGGCCACGCTGGAAGCGAAGTACCGCACCGACAGCGGTGCCAACGCGCTGCGCATCAAGCACAACGGCATCCTCGGCTATTTCATCGAAGTGGCGCCGCAGCACGCCGACAAACTCCAGTCAGGCGACAATCGCACGCTGTTCCGTCACCGGCAGACCATCGGCAGTGCGGTGCGATTCACCACCGACGAACTCGCCACCCTGGCCACGCGCATTTCCCAAAGCGCCGATCAGGCGCTGGCGCTGGAACGCGAGCTGTTCGAGCAGATGTGCGCGCAGGCGCTCGATGCCGCCGCTGCCCTGAACGCAATTGCCCAAGCTCTGGCGCGCATCGATGTGGCGGCGGCGCTGGGCGAACTCGCGATCGAGTGCCGCTATGTGCGCCCCATCGTCGATGACAGTCTCGCCTTCAGGGTCGTGCGCGGCCGGCATCCGGTCGTCGAGGCGGCGCTGAAGGCCGAGCACGCCAATCCCTTCGTGCCCAACGATTGCAATCTGTCGCCGGATGGAACGGGGCGCCTGTGGCTCGTCACCGGCCCGAACATGGCCGGCAAGTCCACCTTCCTGCGCCAGAACGCGCTGATCGCGATTCTGGCGCAGATGGGATCGTTCGTGCCGGCCGAATCCGCGCACATCGGCATTGTCGACAAATTGTTTTCACGCGTCGGCGCGGCGGACGATCTGGCGCGCGGACGCTCGACCTTTATGGTCGAGATGGTCGAGACCGCCGCCATCCTCAACCAGGCGACGGAGCGCTCGCTTGTCATTCTCGACGAGATCGGCCGCGGCACGGCGACCTTCGACGGCCTCGCCATCGCCTGGGCCGCCGCCGAACATCTGTGCGTGACCAACAAGTCGCGCGCGCTGTTCGCCACGCATTATCACGAGATGACGGCGCTGGCCGAACGTCTTCCTTCGATGGCCTGCGTCACCATGCGCGTGCGCGAATGGAATGACAGCATCGTGCTCCTGCACGAAGTCGGGCCGGGCACGGCGGATCGCTCCTACGGCATCCATGTGGCCAAGCTGGCCGGATTGCCGCCGATCGTCGTGGCGCGTGCCGAAGACGTGCTGCGCGCGCTGGAAGAAGGCCGCGAGGGCCACAAGCCGCTTGCCCGCATCGATGATCTGCCGTTGTTCGCGCCACAGGCTCCCGTTGCGGTCGCCAAATCGTCCGCCGTTGAAGAAGCATTGCGACAGGTTTCGCCGGACGCTCTTACGCCAAAGCAAGCCCTGGAAATTCTCTACGAGCTGAAGTCGAAATTGCGCGATTGACCTGCGCGAGGCGCGCCAGCACTCTGCTGCTGGGCATTGGGGCTTCCGCCATGAGATTGTCGCGCGCACTCGGTTACCTTAGCTTGGCTGTCGTGCTTTCCGCCGCGGCACCTGCATCGCAGAAACTCACGCCCGAGCGGGTGTTCGCCGATCCGTCGATCAACGGACCGGTTGCGCACGATGTGCAGCTGTCACCGGACGGGCAGCTCGTCACATTCCTCAAGGGCAAGGAGAGCGACCAGAACGTGCTCGACCTGTGGGCAGCGGACACCAAAGGCGGCGCACCGTTCCGGCTGGTGGATTCCGCGGCACTGGCGCCAAAGCAGGAGAATCTGTCGGAAGCCGAGAAATCGCGGCGCCAGCGCATGCGCATTTCCCAGCACGGCATCGTCGAATATCACTGGGACGAAGAAGGCAAGTTCATCCTGGTGCCGGTCGATGGCGATCTCTACCTCGCCGACCGCACCACCAGCCAGGTGCGCCGCCTCACCAACACACCGTCCGACGAAGTTGATTCCAAGGTTTCGCCGAAGGGACACTTCGTGTCCTTCGTGCGCGACGCGAATCTGTACGTGATCGATCTTTCGACCGGCGCCGAACGCGCGCTGACCGCGGACGGCAAGGATCCGGTGTCGTGGGGCACGGCGGAGTTCGTGGCCCAGGAAGAGATGGAGCGCTACACCGGATATTGGTGGTCGCCGGACGATTCGAAGATCGCGCTCACCCACACCGATGAATCCGTCGTCGACATCATCCCGCGACTGGAAGTCAGCGCCGACAAGCTGACCTCCGTCGATCAGCACTATCCGCGCGCTGGCCGGCCCAATGCCATCGTCGATCTCTATGTGGAGGATCTGGCAAGCGGCAAACGTGTGAAGGTGGATCTCGGACCCACAAGCGACTTCTATCTGGCGCGTGTCGACTGGTCTCATGACGGCGCAACGCTCTATGTGCAGCGCCTGTCACGCGATCAGCGCAGGCTCGATCTTCTTTCCTGCGATCCCGCAAGCGGCGCCTGCAAGCCGATCGTCACCGAGACCTCGCCGCACTGGGTGGAGCTCAACGACGATTTCAAGCCGCTCAAATCCGGCGACTTCATCTGGTCCTCCGAACGCTCCGGCTTCCGCCATCTGTATCTGTACAACCGCGACGGTACTCAGAAGCGGCCGATCACGTCGGGCAACTGGCCAGTGGCTGCTGTGGAAGGCGTGAATGAGGGTAAGGGCGACGTCATCTTCTCCGCCTCCATCGACACGCCGATCGAGCAGCAGATCTATGCGATCTCCTATCTCCACGACGACACGCCGCACGCGCTGACGAACGGCCATGGCTGGTGGAGCGCGACGGTTGCCAAGACCGGCGGCACGTTCGCCGGCACATATTCCGATCCCACCACACCGCCGCGCACCGGACTCTATGCGGCAGACGGCACGTTCATGCGCTGGATCGAGGAGAACCGGCTCGACGCGCATCATCCCTATTACGCGTACCTCGCGCGGCGCAGCCTGCCGGAGTTCGGGACAATCAATGCCGAAGATGGGACGCCGCTCTATTATTCCGTGATGAAGCCGGTCGGCTTCAACGCGAAGAAAAAATATCCCGCCATCGTGGAAGTGTATGGCGGGCCGCATGTGCAGACGGTGCGGCGCGACTGGGGCGCCATGACCGACCAGCTTCTGACCGAAGCGGGTTACGCCGTGTTCCGCCTCGACAATCGTGGCTCCGACAACCGCTCCGTTGCGTTCAAGACGGCCATCGACCGCAAGCTCGGCACTGTGGAGACCCAGGATCAGTTGCGCGGCGTCGCGTTCCTGCGCGCACTGCCTTATGTGGATGCGAAACGCGTCGCCGTTTCGGGGTGGAGCTACGGTGGCTTCATGACGTTGCAGCTGCTCACCGCCAAGGGTGCCGACTTCGCGGCCGGCGCCTCCGGCGCGCCGCCCACGGACTGGAGCCTCTACGACACCTGCTACACCGAACGCTACATGGGCACGCCGGAGAACAACCCGGCCGGCTACACCCAATCGGATATCCTCAACCGGCTGAACAATCTGCATGGCCGGCTGCTGCTGCTGAAGGGCCTATCGGACGACAACGTCATCCTCGCCAACACCACGCGGCTGACGGCGGCGCTGCAGGCGCGCGGCGTGACCTTCGACATGATGGAGTATCCGGGCGAACGGCACGGCGTTGCCGGTAATCCGAAGCGGCTGCAGCTCGAACGCACCTATCTCGAATTCTTCCATCGCACCCTGGGAACTCCGCACTAAGGACTCCCGCCGCTTGCGGGGGCCGCTTCGCAAATGCGACCATGCTACCCATGAGCGATGCGGACGCGCCCGCCCCCTCGCCGCCGCCGGAACGCGGCCGCCGCGATCGCGCGCGCAAATTCCTCGTGGTGGTGGACAAGACGCCGGAAGGCCATGTCGCCATCCGCTTCGCCACACGCCGGGCGCAGCACACCGGCGGCCGCGTCACGCTTCTCTGTGTCGCCGAGCACGAAGACTTCCAGCAATGGCGCGGCGTTGAGGAGAAAATGAAGGATGAGGCCTATCAGGAGGCCGAAAGCCTGATTTACGAGGCGGCGAAGGTGGTGAACGAATTGTCCGGCATCCTGCCCGAGCTGATCATCCTGTACGGGCCGGCCGCCGATTGCCTGATGCAGGTCATCAGGGACGACAAGGACATCTCCATCCTCGTGCTGGCTGCGGGCACGTCAAAGGAAGGGCCGGGGCCGCTGGTCTCCGCCCTGGTCACGCGCTCCGGTGGCAATCCCATCCCCGTCACCGTCGTGCCGGGCGGGTTGTCGGATACCGAGATCGACGCGCTTGCTTGATGTGGCACGGCCTATCGCCTAAGCCCTGAGCCGCTTTTGAAGGGCATTCATCCGCGTGGCTTCTGCGCCGCATCTTCCCAGTGGTTCGCGCCCGATCCGATGGCCGGCGTTTGTGCAGGCGCTATCGGTGAGAACGAAGTGCGCGCTGCGCTTTGGCGAATTCCGGCGGCACATCGAAGCCTGCCGCACCAGGCCGCATGACGAATGGGGCTACAAGCTGTTCTCCCAAAGCGGCGAGGATGGATACATCGCCGCGCTGGCGGACCGGATTGGATTGGGCCCGCGCAAATTCGTCGAGTTCGGCTTTGCGCCGGTGAAGAACAATCTGCTGGGGTTTGCCATGTATCACCATGCTGGCGGACTGTTCATGGATTGCTGGGAGCCGCATGTGCGCACGGCGTCGCGCATGTTCGGATATCTCGGCCGCAATGACATTCGCGTGCGGCGTGAGTGGATCGACAAGGACAATATCGACCGCCTGATCGTGGATGGTGTCGGCGCCGGTGAGGTGGATGTGTTGTCCATTGACGTGGACGGCAACGATTACTGGCTGTGGCAGAACATCGTGAACATCAATCCGCGCATCGTGGTGGCGGAATACAATGCCGGGTTCGGGCCCGACCGCGCCGTGACTGTTGTCTACGATCCGGACTTCGACCGCACAAAGAAGCTGACGCCAACGTCACCGCACTACAACGTGGCGCCGCACATCTATTATGGCGCGTCACTGGCGGCACTGGCCAAGCTTGGTGCGAGTAAGGGTTATTCGCTGATCTGCTGCGAGAAGCTTGGCGTGAATGCCTTCTTCGTGCGCAACGATCTGCTCAAAGGCGACCTCGTGGCGCGCGCGCCGCAGGAAGTCTTCCGCCCGCATCGCCGCTCGCTCAATCGCGGCGTCACGCAGGCCATGCAGGAAGAAGCGCTGTTCGCGCAGAAGCTGGTAGAGGTCTAGGAGAAACACGATGCGCTATCTGCACACCATGGTCCGGGTTTCCAATCTGGACGATTCGCTCGACTTCTACTGCAACAAGCTGGGCCTGAAGGAAGTGCGCCGTATCGACAACGAGAAGGGCCGCTTCACGCTGGTGTTCCTCAGCGCGCCATCCGATGTCGAGCGCGCCACTAAGGATCAGGCCCCGCTGGTGGAGCTCACCTACAATTGGGATCCCGAGGACTACAAGGGCGGGCGCAATTTCGGCCACCTCGCCTATCGTGTCGACAACATCTACGACACCTGCCAGCGGCTGCTGGACAAGGGCGTGACGATCAACCGCCCGCCGCGCGACGGCCACATGGCGTTCGTCCGCTCGCCGGACGGAATTTCCATCGAGCTGTTGCAGGAAGGCGGTTCGCTTCCCCCCGCTGAGCCTTGGGCCTCGATGCCAAACACGGGAAGCTGGTGACGGCGCCCGCTAGCCGAACGTGAAATCCGACGCCGTGAGGCTCGCCAGCGTCACATGCTGGAGAACGATCGTGTCCGCGGCGTCCAGGGTGATAACGACATCGCTGCCAACCTGCGCCATGTGTGCCTGAACGGCAGAGAAATCTGCGAAATCGTCGGACGCGAAGTGGACCCTGTCGTGCGACGAGCCGGTGGCGGCGAAATCGGTGATCGTGTCGTGGCCGAAAGATCCGCTGAAGTTGAACGTGTCGCTCTGAGTGCCGCCGGAGAGGATATCATCGCCGGTTCCGCCCGTGATTGTGTCCTTGCCCAGCCCCCCGCTCAGCCAGTCATCGCCCGCGCCGCCGCTCAGACTGTCATTGCCGCTGTTGCCGAAAAACGTATCGTCGTATTTGCCGCCCATCAGCGTATCGGTGCCGCTCCCTCCTCCCACCAGGCCGGTGATCTCGCCGTGTCGGGAGTCGAGAATATTGGTGCCACCCGTAAAGTCGACATCACCCAGAATGCGCCCGGTGTTGGTGACAATCTCGTTGTTACCGAGGGATACGTCCGCGCGGATAATTCCGCCATTGATGAGGGTTTCCGAACTGCCAAGAAGGTTCATTGGGCCGCCGATCGTGCCGGCATTGTCCACTGTGCCCAAGTTCGAATTGAACGTGACCTGACCAATAATCCTGCCGGCATTGGCCAGATAATCCGAGCCGCCTGTATCATCGAACGCCACCGATCCCCGAATTGTACCCGTGTTCGTGATCGTGTTGAGGCTGCTGTTGCCGTTCATCAGGACCGTGCCGCTGATCACCCCGGAATTGTCGAGTTCGAGCGATGCAGAACCAAGCTCGTCCACCGCGATCCCGCTTGGTGCCGTGACGTCGATATATCCGGAATTCGTAAGATGATCGGAGCCACCTGTGCCGTTGAACACGACGCCGTAGACGATGCCACTGATGATTCCGCTGTTGTCTACAGAAAGATTTCCGGTGGATTCTTCCACGATCGCCGAACCGCTGAGAGGGCCGATGCCGGTTATCGCAGCAACGATGCCGCTGTTTTCGATCGTGTCAGCGTTGCCCTCCACGGCGATGCAGACAGACGAACTTAACTCTCCTGTGTTGACGATCTGGGCTTCCGTTGCTGCTACGATGCCAGAGACGGTGGTCTGGATGATCCCGCTGTTGGTAACGCTGTCCCCCGAATTGCTTGCGCTGCCGACTACGGCAATGCCGTTGGCACCCGAGATGATTCCGCTGTTGTAGATTGCATTGTTGCCCTGTCCGGATTGCTCAACGACGTCAATTCCTCCCAAACTGGAGGAAATTTCCCCGGTGTTGGTGATCAAATTGGAACCGCCCCAGATGCCAATTCCGTTTCCGTTGAACGCGTCGATTTCGCCGTTGTTGGTGACGGTGTCCGCGCCAACACCGTTGGCAATTGCAATGCCAGCGAACCATCCGCTGATTTCACCATCGTTGACGATTTGATCCGT
>DATIYG010000243.1:0-2377 GCA_035517755.1 Rhizomicrobium sp.
CGCGCCCACACCAGCTGGTTCTTCGAGACATTCGTGCTGAAGACAGTGCGCGGTTATGTCGAATTCGACCCGCACTACGCCTATCTGTTCAATTCCTACTATGGCGCGGTGGGCCCGCGGCACGCGCGGCCCGAACGCGGATTGCTTTCGCGTCCATCGGTGGAAGAGATCGGCGAGTACCGGCGGCACATCGACGATGCGATGGTGGCGCTGCTGTCGCAGCAGCTTGAACCCGAATTGGTGAAGGTGGTCGAGCTTGGGCTCAATCACGAAGAACAGCATCAGGAGCTGATCCTCACGGACCTTCTGTACGCGTTCTCGCGCAATCCGCTGCGGCCGGCTTATGGATCGATGAAACCGGCCGAGGCCGTGCGCAAGGCTTCCGGCGAATGGCTTACCTTCGATGGCGGCATCGTCGAGATCGGCCACACGGGTGACGGCTTTGCCTTCGATAATGAAGGACCGCGCCATTCCGCCATCCTGATTCCCTATCGGTTGTCCAATGTGCTCGTCACCAATGGCGAATGGATGGAGTTCATCGAAGCCGGCGGCTATCGCGAAGAGAAACACTGGCTGTCCGACGGCTGGCAATATGCGCAGGCCAATGACTGGCAGGCGCCGCTCTATTGGGAGAAGCGTGAAGGCCAATGGTGGTCGATGACCTTGTCCGGCATGCAGCCGCTCGATCCCCACGCACCGGTCGCCCATGTCAGTTTCTACGAAGCGGATGCCTTCGCCCGCTTCCGCGGCAAGCGGCTGCCGACGGAATTCGAGTGGGAGCATGCCGCATCCGCATTCGATGCAAGCGAAGGAAATTTCCGCGAGTCCGGATTGCTGCGCCCGGCATCGTCGCCAGACACGCAGATGTTCGGCGATGTCTGGGAATGGACGGCCAGCGCCTATGCGCCCTATCCAGGCTACCGTGCGCCGGACGGCGCCATCGGCGAATACAATGGCAAGTTCATGATCAATCAGATGGTGCTGCGCGGCGGATCGTGCGTGACACCGCGGGTGCATGTGCGCGCGACCTATCGCAATTTCTTCTATCCGCACCAGCGCTGGCAATTCAGCGGATTGCGGCTGGCGGAAGACATGCCGCGTCACGCGCGCAAGCACGACACCAACGATGAAGCATCGCAATTCCTGAAGGACGTCCAGCACGGCCTGTCGCAGCCGCAGAAGCAGCTCGGCAGCAAGTATTTCTACGACGGTCGCGGATCGGCGCTGTTCGACGAAATCTGCAAGCTGCCGGAATACTACCTGACGCGCACCGAAGTCTCGCTGCTGCGCGATCTCGCGCCTGAACTCTCGGCGATGGTCGAACCCGGCACGGTGCTTGTCGAGTTCGGCTGCGGCTCATGCCTCAAGACGCGCATCCTGCTCAACCGCATGACGCAGCTTGCGGCGTACGTGCCGATCGACATCTGCGGATATTCCCTGGCGCGGACTGCGGCCGATCTGGCGCGCGATTATCCGGACCTGGCGATCCGGCCGGTGACGGCGGACTTCATGGAGACGGTTGCGTTGCCGGACGATCTCGCTGGCCGGCCGCTGCTCGGATTCTTTCCCGGCTCGACCATCGGCAATCTCACCGACGAAGAGGCTGCCGGATTCCTCAAGCGGGCGCGCGAGACTCTGGGGCCGCGCGGCCGGCTCGTCATCGGACTCGATCTCATCAAGGACACCGAGACGCTGCTGGCCGCCTACAACGATGCGGCCGGCGTCACGGCCGAGTTCAACCGGAACATGCTCGCGCGCATCAATCGCGAGCTTGGCGCCGATTTCGACGTCAGCTGCTTTTCGCACCGCGCGATCTGGAATGCGCAACAGCACCGCATCGAAATGCATCTCGTGTCCGACAGGCAGCAGATTGTGACAATCGGCGGAAGAAGTTTCTCGTTCGCGGATGGTGAAACCATCCACACGGAGAACTGCCACAAATACGATGTCGATTCTTTCGCTGCCGCCGCCGCCAAGAGCGGCTGGTCGCTCCAAAGGGTGTGGCGAAGCGGCCGGCCGGAGTTCGGCATCCTGTTGCTCGCGTAGAATTGTCCGAATTCGGATCTAGTGCCTGGACGTCCCGTGGGCGGCCGAAGCGCGGCCGCCGGTGCTGGAGGTCACGCGTTCTTCGACCTCCTGCCGGGCCTGAACCACATCGCCCAGGCGACCCGGTTGATCGGCAGGCTCACCCTGCCCCTCAAGTTCGCGCACGGTTCGTTCCCACGACGTCAGGATTTCCAGCCGCTCGACATCGTTAAGGCGGCGGTCGCGCAGAACGTCCTGCGGCCGGTTGTAGATGCGGGAGGGGTGCAATTTCGCTTCCTCGATGAACTTGGTATTCTTCATACGAAGCACTTCCATCTGCCCCTGGGATAGA
>DATIYG010000244.1:0-6912 GCA_035517755.1 Rhizomicrobium sp.
GAGTCCTGGGCGTCCGGTTCAATGGCAGCCGGTCTCGGACGTCGTCGCAGAGCCCGGGGCGGCAAGAGACGTTCCGCGGTGGGCTCCCCATCCCTTTGGCGAGGCGCTCGAGACGCATGTGAAGGCGCTCGAAGAATTCGCTTCTTACGGCGCCGAGACGGGCGATCAACGGGCTCAAGCCGATGCGTCCCCTTAACTCGCTGCTCCTGTTCGCCGTTCTTGGCGCGATGCTCGCCGGTTGCGCTTCGTCCGCCATCGTCATGGCGCCCGAGCGACCGGACCGTCCTTGGACTCCCGCCGTAACGGAGACGGGCGAAATCATTCCAAACGAGAAGCCTCCTCCCGAGCTGCCGAAAAGCCAAGCCTTCGTGCTTCCCTCCGACATCGAGCTCGGCGAGCTCCCGCCTCTGTTGGAGCTCGACGGCGATAAGGTCTACTCGCTCCCGGAATTGATCGACATCGCGCAAATGGGCAATCCTTTGACGCGCCGAGCCTGGAACGTCGCCAAAGAGGCCGCGCTCGCCGCCGGCATTGCCAAAAGCGCCTATCTGCCGAGGGTTACGGCCGCAGCCGTCGGCGGTTGGCAGATGCTCCAAAGCGATCCGACGGTCACGACGGCACGCGGCACGATCTCCTCAGTCTCCGTTCAATGGCTTCTGTTCGACTTCGGCGAGAGAGCGGCCATCGCGGAAGCGGCCAGTCAGCTTTCGTCCGTTGCGAATATCGGCTTCACGGCCGCCCATCAGCGGCTCATCCACGAGGTCAGCCTGGCCTTCTATACGAACGCCGCGACCCGCGCCCGCGTCGGCAATGCTTCGCAATCGCTGGCGAACGCTCAACGTATCGAGGTCGTTGCACAAGCAAAAATGGAGAGGGGAGTCGGAACGGTGGTCGAGCTGGCGCAAGCCCGACAAGCAACGGCGCAAGCGAGATTGGGCCTGGTCGAAGCCCAGGGCGCGGCCCAGAACGCTTACCTGGCCCTCCTATCGGCCATGGGCGTATCGCCTCGGACCAAGATAAAGGTCGCCGACGTTTCGCATCGAAGGCTGTCGCCGGCCTTGGCCGATGACGCCGACGCGGTCATCTCGGCGGCTATCTCCCGACGACCGGATATCCTCGCCGCGTATGCAGCCCAAAAAGCGAGCCTCGCGAATGTTCGCGCCGCCGAAGTCGATTACCTGCCGAAACTGTTCGTCGCCAGCACCGGCACATACAACAGCGGGCGCATAAGCGTTTCCGGCATCCCAGGGATCGGCAATCTTTCTCCGGTCACCAATCTCGGAGGAAGCGGGTTCGGCGCCACTGTCTTGGCCGGAGTTGCGTTCCCTCTTTACGACGCCGGCGAACGCGACGCGCTCCTGCAGCAAGCCGAAGCCAAGGCGGACAGCGCGAAGTTGACGCTCGTACATACGCGCGACGAAGCCGTGCGGCAGATCGTGCTGTCGAATAACGGGCTGCGCACAAGCCTCTCCGCCTTCAAAGCGTCGACGGCGCTCGCGTCCGCCGCGCAGACGACGTTCGACGCCGCGCTGACGGCTTTTCGCAGCGGGGTAGGTCCAATCACTGACGCGATCTCGGCACAAACTGCGCTTCTGCAAGCCAGAAACGCTTCGACCGACGCATACAGCATGGCGCTGGCCGCGGCAGCCACATTAGCGTTGTCCACGGGCTCGCTCGGAGCGGCTCCGCCTTGAGAAAACAATAAGGAGGAGGACAAAATGACAGCGGCGCCGGACGAGATAGGCTTTGTCTTCCGCTTGTCGTTGCGGTTGGGCGCGTCGATGCCAAGAGCGAAGTTAGCCGCCATTTGGTGCAAGCCGCTTCGGGGAGTGATGGAAGGACTGGGACGACTCTAGGTCCGCTCGCTTCGGCGAAGGTTCCGGTATGGCGCATATGGACTTCAAATTTGCAGGACTCACGGAAGCGGCGGCTGCCGGTTTCGGCTCGCTGACAGCCTCGGGCGTCACGGGCGCCGACGGTTTGCTGGTTGTTGTGGGCTTCGGTTCGGCGCCAATCATTTCAGCCGGCGGATTGTTGCGCGAGTCCGTCGGGGAGGCGGAGCGGTTCTGTATCCCGCGCGCCCGGCTGCGCAACGAAATTGACGACCGCGAGCCTTTCGCGTCAACCTTGTTCCAGTGATCCACCCGACAAAAAAAGGGGCGAGAGAGAGTGATGCGCATTGATCCCGCTTTTCTGTTTGATCTCGACGGAACACTAGTCGACAGCGTCTACGAGCACGTACTCGCATGGAAGGAGGCCCTCAATTCAGAGCAGATTGAATTGTCGGTTTGGCGTATCCATCGCAGGGTCCGCATGAGCGGCGCTTTGTTCGCCAAAGTCTGTGATCTAAAGCGGAGGCGATCTTATGTCGGCTAACAAGCTCTTCAACGAATTGGCCCTGGGACAGGAAGCCTCGATCACCCGAGTCGTCACTCCCGACGATTGCCTGGTGTTCGCGCATGCGAGCGGCAATCTGAACCCCGCCAATCTTCCGGACGACAGCGGTCTCAAAGTCTCACAGCCCGCTGCGCCGGCTATGTGGGTGGGATCGCTTTTTTCCGCTGTATTAGGTAATCTTCTGCCGGGCGCGGGAACGACCTATCTCTCGCAGACGCTGCGCTTCCATGCGAGAGCGCATATCGGGGACAGCTTGCGCGTATTGGTGCGGGTGGAAGAATTACGACCGCCTTCCACGGTAGTCTTAGGCACTCAAATTCGCAGAGGCGAGGAACTGATCGTCGACGGAACAGCGGAGGTGCTGGCCCCCACCGAACGGCAGATGGTCGACGAGGACGTCCTTCCAGAATTGACGCTCCAGCGTCATGTCCATGTCGAACGCCTCCTCGCCGCATGCACCTCGCTGCCGGCGATGAAGACGGCTGTTGTCGCGCCGGAAGAAGAAAACGCGCTCCGCGGCGCAATGGCTGGCGCACGCGAAAATCTCATCGTGCCGATTCTGATCGGCGATGCAAAAAAGATTCGCGATCTGGCCTCAAGCTGCGGCCTTGATCTCGCCGGCGTCGCGATCGAAGACGTCGCCAGCCACGACGCCGCGGCGGCCCGCGCTGTGGAAATGGTGCATCAGGGCGCGGCATCGGCGGTGATGAAAGGCCATCTGCACACCGACGAGCTGCTCAAACATGTCGTCAAATCGCAGGGCGGCCTCCGGGTCGGACGCCGGATCAGCCATGTCTTCGTGATGGACGCGCCGTCTCTGCGCCAACTTGTGTTGGTGACCGACGCCGCCGTGAATATTGCGCCGACTCTCGAAGAGAAGGTCGACATCGTTCAGAATGCGATCGAGCTCGGAATCGCGCTCGGCATTGCGCGACCAAAGGTTGGCGTGCTTTCCGCCATCGAGACGGTCAACCCGAAAATTCAATCGACGCTGGATGCGGCGGCTCTGTCGAAAATGTCGGATCGAGGCCAAATTCGCGGCGGAGACGTCGACGGCCCGCTCGCGATGGATAACGCCATCAGTCTCTCCGCCGCCCGCACGAAGGGCATCCGTTCTCTCGTGGCTGGCGACGCCGATATTTTGATCGCCCCCAACCTTGAAGCCGGTAACATATTGGCGAAGGAGCTGACTTATGTCGCTCAAGCCGAAGGCGCCGGTCTCGTCATCGGCGCCAAGGTTCCAATATTGCTGACCAGTCGAGCCGACGACGAACGTTCACGCCTGTTCTCCTGCGCGGTCGCGACTCTTTACGCCCATTGGCTGGCCACCGGCCAAAGCGCCGTCTGCTCCGAAGATCTGAAGGAAGTCGCGGAATGAGCCGCACATCGACACGTTGAATGTCGGTTCGTCCTCCGATTAGCCTTGTGCCGTAGAAGAAACGCACCAATCCGTCCTGACGCCTCATCATCGCGACTCTCCGGATGCGAAGAGCTTGGAACGACGGAACCACGCCTGCAAACCGCAATCAGGCCGAGTTTTTCTGCGGCATCCGCAAATTTGTCTACGAGCAACGATACCGCCGCCAGACAGCTCGCAACTTGAATGCTCGACGGTCCGAGGGTTCGGGTTCAGGCCGTCAGCTTCCTCCGACGCCGCGTCCGACCATCTTCTCAGGATTGACGATCTGGTCGAACCGCTGCGCGTCGATGTATCCGGACTTGAGAGCGGCCTCTTTAAGGCTCATCCCTTCATCGTTCGCCATGTGCGCAATGGCGGACGCTTTATCATAACCGATTTCCGGGCTTAAAGCGGTGACCAGCATGAGAGATCGGCCGAGTAGGTGATCGATGCGGGCGCGGTTGAGCTTGGTTCCCTCGACCTGATAGCGGCGCAGTTTTTCGCATGCGTCGCCGAGCACCCGGGCAGCGCGTAGGAAGTTGTTGATGATGATTGGACGCATCGCGTTGAGCTGAAAGTTGCCCTGGCTGCCGGCGAGGGCGACTGCGTTGTCGTCTCCGATCACTTGCGTACAGACCATGACCATCGCCTCGGACTGGGTCGGGTTGACCTTTCCCGGCATGATCGACGAGCCCGGCTCGTTCTCCGGCAAGAGAAGCTCGCCCAAGCCGCAGCGCGGTCCAGAGGCGAGCCAGCGCATGTCGTTGGCAATCTTCATCAATGCGACTGCAAGCCCTCGCACCGCCGCCATTGCCGCGACCATCGCGTCGAGCGCGCCTTGAGCAGCGAATTTGTTGGGCGCGGTCACGAATGGATATCCAGTCAGCTGGGATATCTTCTCCGCGATCTCGCGGCTGAAGTGCGGTGGCGCATTGAGCCCAGTTCCGACCGCCGTCCCCCCGGCAGCCAGCTCGAACAGACCCGTCTCGGCGGAGCGGATACGCCTCAGCGCATCGCGGATCTGGTGGGCCCAGCCCGACCACTCCTGCCCAACCGTCAGCGGCACGGCATCCTGTAGATGCGTCCGCCCGATCTTGACCACGTCGTTCCATTCGTCCGCCTTCGTCTCGATCGCAGTCGCCAGCGCCCCCGCGTGCGGCAGCAGCCGCTCCTCCAATTCCAGCACAGCGGCAATGTGCATCGCGGTCGGAAAGGTATCGTTCGACGACTGGCCCATATTGACGTCATCGTTCGGATGCACGGGAGATTTGCTGCCGATCTTCCCTCCGAGCAGCTGGATGGCCCGGTTCGATAGCACCTCATTGATGTTCATGTTTGACTGCGTTCCCGAACCGGTCTGCCAGACATAAAGCGGAAAATGCTCATCCAGCTTGCCCGCGATTGCCTCGTCGGCGGCGCGCACGATCGCATCGGCCTTCCATTGCGCGAGCCGCCCGGCGGCGGCGTTGACCAGCGCCGCCGCTTTCTTGACGAAGCCATAGGCGTGATACACGCGCTTCGGCATGCGATCGTCGCCGATTGCAAAGTGCAAAAGGCTGCGCTGGGTTTGCGCGCCCCAATAGCGGTTGGCCGGCACGTCGATGCCGCCCATGGAATCCGTCTCGTGACGCTGGCCGGTGGCCTCGATGCCGACCGGGGTGTCACGCAGGGTGGGATGTTCTTGGCCATTCATCGCGTCTCTCCTTCCATGGGCTGAAGAGCAGCCGCGTTTGCGCGACTGACAGCGATCGCTAATTGGCGATCGAGAACGGGGCGCGGCGGCAATAGCGGCAGTCTGCGGCGCATGGAATGGTAATCTCTTTGACTGCCCGAGCGACGCGAGTTGATCGGACCCGGTCAGTATTGCGGTTTGTAGAGTCGCCCTTCGATCCAGGCGCGAATGTCGCGCGGGCGCTCGGCCTGCGCCAGACCCTTCTCGAACATGAATTCAGCGACGCGGGTCGCCGTCGTCACTTCCGTCTCCAGGATGTTGGCCTGGCTCGGGAACAACATGCCTTTAGCGCGAAGATCAGGGCCAACCTGGTCGGCGCTGGCCCGAGCCGCGGCGATGAAACATTCGTCGGTGATCCGCCGCGGCCGCGCGACATAGGTCGCGAGTCCGATTGCTGGGAAGATATAGAAGTTATTCGCCTGTCCCGGACGAAATACCTTGTCATTCACGGTGACGTCCGGGAATTGGACGCCAGCTGCGAAGAGAGCTTTACCCCGTGACCATGAGTAAGCCTGCTCAGCTGTGCATTCCGCCTTGTTGGTTGGGTTGGAAAGCGCGAAAATGATCGGCCGCTCATTCAGCCGGCTCATCGTTTCAACCACCCGCTGATCGAAGGCGCCGCCCTTGGTGCTGACGCCAATGAGGATTGTCGGTTTCAGGGTCTCGATGGTCTTCACGAGATCCTTGGAGGGTTGCGCCTTATGCGCATAGACCTTCTGCGCGTCGGACAGGTTGGAGCGCGCGGGCTCCAGCAGCCCGCCGATGTCGAACATGGAGACGCGGCTGCGCGCCGCGTCTTGCGAAAGCCCCTTTAGCTGCATAGCGGCGACGATCAAATTGGCGATGCCAATCGCGGCCGAGCCCGCCCCAAGGAACAGGATTCGCTGCTCGGTCAACGGCGCATCGAGGATCTGCAGCGCCGTCTCCAACCCTGCGAGCGCAACGCTGGCCGTGCCCTGGATGTCGTCGTTGTAGCAAAGCACTTTTTCGGCGTATCGTTCGAGCATACGGATCGCATCCGTACCCTTCCAATCCTCGAAGTGGATGCAACAGCCGGGAAAGACCCTCTGCACCGCTTGGACGAATTCTTCGACGAGCTCGTCCAGTTCCTGGTCGGAGGGCGGCTTTTCGCGCAGACCGAGATACAGCGGATCGGCGCGAAGCGCGTCGTTGGTCGTGCCGATGTCGAGCAACACCGGTAGCAAACAGCGAGGCGGCACCGCCGCGCAGGCGGTATAGAGCTGCAGCTTGCCGATCGGGATGCCCATGCCGTTGGCGCCGATGTCGCCGAGCCCCAGAATACGTCCGCCGGTGGAGACGCAGATGAAGCGCACGTCCTGCTCGGGCCAGTTGCGCAACACCTCGGCGATGCGGCCCTTCATTT
>DATIYG010000245.1:0-3054 GCA_035517755.1 Rhizomicrobium sp.
CGCAGTGGCCGGAAATGCCGGGGTCGGGGCCGCGGTCGGCGCAGGCGTCGGCGCCATTGGAGGCAGTGCCCGGCGCAACCGCCACTTCACGGACATCTATTGGCAGGAATATCACGCCTGCATGCGCCGCCACGCCTGAGCGCGCCGCCGGTTTCGCGAGCCGTCAGGCCGTCTTCTTCATCGCGTAGACGTTTTCGGCACCTGGGAAGGCGGGGGCGCGAACATCTGCCGCATAGGCCTTCACCGCCGTCTCGATGTCGGGGCCGAGCTTGGCGTACTCGCGCACGAACTTGGCCGGGTTCGGGTTGAGCCCGAGCATATCCTCCAGCACGAGAATTTGACCGTCGCAGTCGGCCGACGCGCCAATGCCCACGGTGGGGACGTCAACCTGCCGCGTGATCTTCGCGGCCAGCGGCTCGGCCATGCCTTCCGAACACCACACGAACGTGGTCGCCATCGTCAGCGGTGCTGAAAAGCCGTCCGGCACGCTGAGACCACGGTCTCACGGAGCCAGCGATGCGCCGGGTCGGCGTTCATTCGGGGATGCCACATCGCCGAAATCACGATCTCCGGCGTGCGGACCGGAAGCTCGAAGCATTGAAGTCCTGTTGTCTCTGCCAGATCGTCCGCAAGGCTGTTGCCGAAGCATGAGCGCGGCACGAGCGCGACAAGATCGGAGTGACGCGCGATCCGCATCGCATCGGGAAATCCCGGCACGACGACGGATGTTTTCCGTTGGAGTCCAAGTCTCTCCAGCGCGCCGTCAACGGGTCCGGTGAATTCCCCTTTTCGGGACGCAACGACATGGCCGCAAGCGGCGTATCGTTTGGGCGTGATTTTTGCGCCCGATAGAAGCGGATGCCCAATCCGCGCCACCCCGACAAATCTGTCTCGAAACAAAGACTGCGTGCGCACCTCCGGCGCGAAAGCGCCCAACACGCCGATTTCCAAATCGATCTCTCCTTCGCGAAGCGGACGCGCATCCTTTTCGGGCTTGGGCGCGAAGCGCAGGCGCACACGCGGCGCAGCCTTGGCGATCGCCGTGACCAGAGGCGCGGAAAGGGCGGCGACAAATCCTTCGTTGGCGCGAATGGTGAAGGTCCGTTCGAGCGATGCGATGTCAAGATGGCTGACATGTGGGCGGAGGACCGCAAGCACGTCACGGCTCAGCACGTGGACGCGCTCGCGCAACTCGGCAGCGCGAGGCGTGGGCACGAGCCCGCGTCCGGCTCGCACGAGCAGCGGATCGCCCGTAGCCGACCGAAGGCGTGTCAGCGCCCGGCTCATGGCGGAAGAACTCAAGCCGAGGCGACGGGCCGCGCCCGTCACGCCGCCTTCGGTTAATAGCGCATCCAGAGCCAGAAGAAGGTTCAGGTCCACATCATCCATGGCCGAACCCTATTCCACTCGCCCTCTATGACATAGCGTCCAATGCAACTGTATTGTGCATTCTGTGCGCCTGTTGCAATCAAGTCCGCGCTGCTATCAGCACCGCATGAGCTCTTTGTGGTCCCGTCTGTTTGGCGTCCGTGCTGGACGAAGGAAGCTCCCTGAAACCAACAAGCATCTACTCCTTGTTGGCGCGTCACGCGGTCTTGGCCTCGCAATGGCCGACGAGTTCCTAAAAAAAGGATGGCACGTCGTCGGTACGGTACGGGGTACTGCCAGAACCAAGTTGCACGACTTGGCAGACGAATATGAGGGCCGCCTCGAAATCGCGACCCTCGACATAACCGAACCGGATCAGATTGCGAGGTTACGCGAGAATGTCTCCGGTCGCAGCTTCGATATTCTATTCGTGAACGCAGGCACCGCCAACGTGAATGACGAGCCCGTCGCAGATGTATCAACGGAAGAGTATGCACGTGTGATGATCACCAATGCGCTGAGCCCGCTACGTGTGATCGAGGGATTGCAAAATCTTGTTTCGCCAAAAGGCATGATCGGCATCATGTCTTCGGGACAGGGCAGCATCACCAACAATACGAACGGGCGCCACGACGTCTATCGCGGCACCAAAGCCGCCCTGAATATGCACATGCGCAGTTACGCCGCGCGCCATGGGGGAGAACAGCGCGCGCTGGTCTTGATGGCTCCCGGATGGATTCGCACCGACCTGGGCGGTCCGAAAGCGCCGGTGAGCGTGGAGAAGGCCATTCCGCAGGTCGTTAGGGTGCTTCTCGCGCAACAGGGTAAACCCGGTCTGCAATATATCGACCGTGATGGGCGCACCGTTCCGTGGTGAAGGCCGTCAGGTCTGCCATCCAAGAAGCGGCAACAATGATTGCGAGGGCTTGAAGATGGCCATTGTCAGAGGCCGTGCAAAGACGGACAGCGGCTCAAAATACCTCCTGCAGCTCTGCAAGCACTGGGGTCACAAATTCGAAGTCGAATTCTCTGAGAACAGAGGGCAGGTTCACTTCCCTTCCGCCGTCGCGACCATGGAGGCGAGTGCGGATGCGCTGCTCGTCACCATCGAGACCGGCGATGCGCAAGCGGTCGAGGACCTCAAAGATGTCGTGGCCAAGCATCTCGACCGATTCGCGTTTCGAGAGGCGCCCCTGCCGCTCAATTGGTCAGCCATCGAAGACTGCTGATCGCGCACATCGTCGGGGGGTAGGTAGAGAAAACCTAACCCGTCTTCTTCATCGTGTAGACATTCTCCGCACCCGGGAAGGCGCGGGCGCGAACATCTGCCGCATAGGCTTTCACGGCCGTCTCGATGTCGGGGCCGAGCTTGGCGTATTCGCGCACGAACTTGGCCGGGTTCGGATTCAGCCCCAGCATGTCCTCGAGCACGAGGATCTGGCCGTCGCAGTCGGCCGACGCGCCGATGCCGACGGTGGGGACGTCAACCTGCCGCGTGATCTTCGCCGCCAGCGGCTCAGCCATGCCTTCGAGCACGATGGAGAACGCGCCCGCTTCGGCAATGGCAGCGGCATCGGCTTCGATCGCCGGCCATTCCGCTTCCGTGCGCCCTTGCGTCTTGAAGCCGCCGAAAATCTGGATGCGCTGCGGCGTCAGTCCGATATGGCCCATCACCGGAATGCCGCG
>DATIYG010000246.1:0-10280 GCA_035517755.1 Rhizomicrobium sp.
CGCGCGGCTGTCCAGCGGTGGATCAGGAAAACGCCGAGCAGGTACGCCGAGCCGAACGGCGCGAACAGCAGGAACGGCAGCGGCCAGAGGTTGGATTCGTCCGCGAGGGCATAAGCGCACCAGGCGAGCAGAGGCACGGCGAGTATGAGCGGCACAAGCGCGGCCGTGCGCCAGCCGCCCTTCAAGCGCCACGCCACAAAGGGCTGCAGCACGAGATAGGCCGGGGCCGCGAACATCACGGTCGAGCCCACGACCATGAGAAAGGCATCGAGCACGGACGACATGGCCGCAAGACTAGCCCGCAACCGGCTAACCGGATGTTACGACAATCTCCCGGGCGCCAGAGGGGGATTGGTTCAATCGGAAACAACTTCACACCCTCCCCTTGAGGGAGGGTCGAAATTTGCGAGCGCAAGCGAAGCAAATTTCGGGGAGGGGTGATGCTGATGAATTACCCCTCCCCGAAAAATCTTTCGCTTCGCTCAGATTTTTCGACCCTCCCTCAAGGGGAGGGTCTGAGTTAAGTGCGTGCGAAAGAAACACAAGCTCTGGGCCAGCCTACTTCTCGTAGAAATAATAGCAGCCGATCAGCGTCTGGCGGGCGCTAGGCTTGTCTTCAGACAGCAGCGTGACCGTACGCTGCGGCGCGATCTGGTAGTCGCAGGTCCGCATGTCTTCGCCGCGTTCGCAGTGCTTGAGCACTTTGCCAAGCGCCTTCTCGACCGCCTGCCGCGCCTCGTCGAATTTGGCATCCACGGTGAGCGAGAAGCCGACACCCATACCGACGCTTTCCGGGAACGCCTGCGCCACATTGAAGCCCAGCACCGAAACCTTCTGCTTCGGCAGCGCGAACGGATCGTTGTCGTGCGGCGCAAATTGGCCGCGGAACCGCTCGGCGAACGCCTGCAGCCGTGCCGGCTCCTTCTTCTGCCAGTCGACCCACGAATCCCTGCACAGCGCCAGGCGCGTGAGCGGTTCGTCATCCGCCGCAAAAGCAGGATTGAACAGCATGCCCGATGCGGCTGCAGCGATGACGAGCATTTTCCGTCTCATGATTCTCCCCGATCAATGGCCGATGAGCGCCAGCGCAACCGGCTTCCAGGCGGGCGCGTGATAGAGCGCCGACCCGATCAATTGCAGCCCGAATGTCCAGGCCATGCCGGCGACATAGGCCGGATGAAGTGCCTTGCGCGTGGCGAAATCGTAGACGCCGATGCCGACCGCCAGCACGTCATTGGCGAGATAGGCTTCGGCGAGAAAGGGCCAGAAGCCGTCGCCGAGCAATCCATGCACGCCGTCGCCGAAGAAGCGCGCGAAACCGGCATCGGAAATATAGAGCGTGGCAAGCAGAATGAGCCGCTTGTGGGCGGAGGAATTGTTGCGCCAGACGAACGCCGCTGCCGCAAGGCCGGCGAACGCGAGAATATCGGTGCCCTGGATGGCGAGGAAGGGCGGATCGCTGTCCGGAGTGCCCCAGTGGTAGCGCTGCATGATGATGGCCGTTGCCGGACCGACGACGACCATCACCGCCGCCAGGCCCATGGCGGCCACGCCCAGCCTGCGATGCAGATCGGCGCGCTTGTTGCGGATCAGCAGCACCTGCGTTGTCAGCACGACGAGCCAGCCGACGAACACCACCGCATGCACATGGACGATCCACGGGAAGGGGGGCTTGTGCTGCGCGATGTGGCTGACGATCTCCGGGACGAAGCCGCCGAGGATGCCGAACCAGATCAGCACCACATAGGTGAGGAAGAAATTGCGGTCGGATTTGCAGTACGGCGCGAACGGCCGAACAGGTTTCGGCGCAAGACCGCTCGTGGCTTCGGCTGTCATGATCTCGCGGCCCCCGACCCGCTTCGCCGATTCAATCAAAGGCCAAGGTGCGGCGCAACGCCTTGTTAGGCGTAATGGCCCGTTTCGGGTCCGGTCGCACAACCATGACGCGCGATGGTAACCTCCGCCGCTGCACACTCGGCTTGCCCCAGGGGAGTCGACCGATGCCGTTGCGGTTCTTGTGCATCCTGTCCTGCGCGGCTCTCATCTGCGCCGCCGATGAAGCAGGCGCCGCACCGCGGCCGGGCGGCATCTACGCGATCATCGAGGCAAGCGCCGCGGACCAGTATCCCGTCGCCCGCAAGGCGCTGAGCAATCCCGGCATCGACGGGCTGCTGATCCATCTGCGCTGGAAGGACATCAGCCCGCACCTCATGACGTATGACTGGACCATGCTGGATCGGGCCGTGCAGCTCGCGGTGAAGGCGAACAAGCGCTTCGAGATCGGCATCGTGACCGGCGCAGCACTGCCCGGCTGGATCACGGCGCCGCCGCCGCAAGGGTTGGGCGCGCTGTCGGCGACGTTCGATGTGCAGCCGCTGGGCGGCAAATGCACCAGTTTCACCATGGCCGCACCATGGGATCAGGCCTATCTCAAGGCGTTCCGCGACCTCTTGCATCAGCTCGCGGCGCACCTGCACAAGACCGGTGCGTACAATCGTCTCGCCATGCTGAAACTCTTCGGCATCACCACCACGACCGACGAATTGCGCGTGCCGGCGTTGACCGAATGCAGCATGGACGCGGTGCGGACCTGGCTCTCGCTCGGCTACACGCAAGCCAACATGGAGACGGGATGGAAGGCGACGCTGCAGGACTATCTCGATTATTTCCCGAAGATATCCTTCAACATCGGATTCATCGGCTTCAATGCGTTTCCCGGCATCGCCGCGGACGGCACCGTGGCGAAGACCAGGAAGCAGGCCGAGACGATTTCGGCCCAGTTCGCCGCGGTCCTGTACGACGATGCCGGTGCGGCGATGCCCGCGCACATTGCGCTCGGTTTCGATTCCCTGGTGCTGAAGAATCCGCCCGCTGACAAATCCTATCCGCACAGCAAGCGCGAATTCTTCGCCGACATCGCTTCCGCCAATGCCCGTCCCGGCTGGCAGACGAATGAGCTCTTGGGCAATTATCCCGGCGGAGGTGCTGCCTGCGAAGGCTCTTCGCCGGACGATGCCGTGGCCTGCACGAGCACGGGCGAGTTCCGCCGCATGCTGATGCGCGGCGTCTTTCCCAAGGGCCCGGAGAACACGCCACCCGACATGCAGGGCGTTTATCTGGAAGTGTTTCCGCAGAATGTCGTCGCGTTTCCGCGCGCGCTTCCGCCGGTGCATGCCAGCCTGGCTCCGTGGAATTGAGGGACGCTCCCACCTCGGCGTGACTCAATCGGGCAGTGAGGGATTTTCTCAGGGCAATTGCTGAATCACATCGCCCAGATTGCATGTGGCGCTGATCCAGCGGCCGGTTTCGGTCGTGTCGACGGTCATCGTCTTGCCGCCGCGCGTGGTGACGGCGTGCAGCGTGCTTGTCGTCGCCACCGGGCTCGACGCGACGATGTCCTGTTGGCTTGTCTGCGTCATGCCCTGCGCCTGATTGCGGCAAGTGGTGCGGCTTTCGAACCGGCTCACCGTGTTCGATGCGAGGCTTCGCGTGCAGCCACCAGACTCGAGCGAAGCTTGCTGCTCGAACCTGGCTTGCGTGATGCATTCGCGCGCCTTGTGCGGCTGCACCATCTGTTTGCGGGTATCTGCCATGTATTGCGCGCGCTGCGCTTGCGGCACATGCGCGAGCATCGCGTCGGAGAAGATCGTGTCACCGGTCACTTTCGCCGTGTCGCTGAATTCCCACAGGCCCGGCTTGAGCTGCAACGCGATGTGCAGTGTATCGGCGCCCAGCGCGGGCGCGGCCGCAAGCGCGGCAGCCGCAAGCGCAAGCATGATTCTCTTCGGCATGGCTTCCCCCTCGCAGAGTGCGAAGTCTGCCATCGCCAGGTTGACAGAGAATTGCCTATGATCGGCGACTTCTAATCGTTGATGGAGGAGCTGCCATGAAACAGACCTATACCGGCGGATGCCAGTGCGGCGCGGTGCGCTACGAGGTTGAGACGGAGATCGGCAAGGTGATCTCCTGCAACTGCTCGCGCTGCCAGAAACTGGGCGCGCTGCTCGCCGCCGCCGAGCGGGCCGATTTCAGGCTGCTCAAGGGTGAAGGCGAAACGACCGACTTCCAGTTCAACACGCGCAACATCCATCACCCGTTCTGCAAGACCTGCGGGATCGAGTCCTACGCGTACGGCAAGGGGCCGGGCGGCAAGGACATGGTGATGCTCAATGTGCGCTGCCTCGACGGCGTCGAGCCGGGCCAGTTCGAGGTGATGAAATTCGACGGACGAAAGCTGTAGCCATGAACCGATTCACGGGTGGTTGCCTTTGCGGCAAGGTGCGGATCGTGGCGCAAGGCGCGCCGTATCGGGTGGGCATCTGTCATTGTCTCGACTGCCGCAGGCATCACGGCGCGCTGTTTCATGCCTCCGCGATCTTTCCGGAAAGCGCGGTGACGATCGAGGGTGAAACACGGGACTACTCCGGCCGATTCTTCTGTCCCCGTTGCGGCTCGTCCGTTTTCGGACGCACGGGAGACGAAGTCGAAGTGAATCTGGGATCGCTCGATGCGCCTGACCAGCTGATCCCAACCTACGAACTCTGGACCATCCGCCGCGAATCCTGGTTGCCGCCGTTTCCGGTCGCGCGGCGATACGACCGCAACCGCGAACCCACCAACCGCTCCGAGGCCTGAATTCACGCATGCCAGGTTCGGGGAGGGAATGCCATGAATTTCGAATTCACGATGCTCGCGGCGACCACGTTCTGGGGTTTTGTTCAGCTTGTCGTCGCCGCGCAGGCCGCCAATTGGCAGTACGGCCTCACCTGGGCGGCAAGCCCGCGCGATGCCGAGATGCCGCCGCTGAAGCCCATTCCCGGCCGCATCGTGCGCAATTTCCGCAACTATATGGAGACGTTCCCGTTCTTCGCCGCGGCGATCCTGATTGCGCAGGCCGCCGGCGTCCACGACGCGCTCACCCATTGGGGCTCGATCGCCTATCTCGGTGGACGCATCGGCTACACGACACTCTATATTTCCGGCGTTCCGCTCATCCGCTCGCTGTTCTGGAACATCGCCAGCTTCGGCATGCTGGCGGTTCTGATCGCGCCCTTCGTGGGACGCTGAACTATTCGCAGGATTCGGGCGGCAGCAATGAAACATTGCGGAGCGGCACGAGCGTGACCGTGCCATCGCGCGACGAATAGATGTTGAGGTAGCGGCGCAGGAACGGATAGCCGAGCGTCAGCTTCTCCTCCTTTTGCGTCACGGCCTTGTCGACATGTGGAATAGCGAACTCGGGCGCCGCGCCATACCGCGCGCCGGACAGAGTCACGCAGTCCTTTCCCTCTCCGCTGGCATCCTTCGCGAAGCCTCCCGACTCGAGCTGCGTCCACACACTTTGCGGCGCCTTCAGTTCCTCCCATCCGCCAGTATCCAACACCGCCGGAATGTCAGCACCGCCGAATTTGAGCGTGAATGGAACGGGAGGGCTCGACGGCACGAACGCGATGCTGATGCTGCCTGTCGGCTTTGGTGCAAGCCCGAGCGGATAAAGCGCAACGACGCCGCGCGCATAATCGATCGTGAAATCGTACTGCTTGAGGAACGCGTAGCCGATGACGCCAAGAATCTTTGGATCGACGTTGTGCATCATGCTCCGGAAATCGTCGCTCACGGCCTGGTGCGGCGCCTTGGGATCGCCGCTCTCGGCGGTCGTCGCGAACGCACCGCCAAGTTCGATGGTGTGCGTGCCATCGTGGACCTGCGTCATGCTCACCTGCCCGGATTCGGCGTGCATCCTGTAGAGATCCGTGCCCGGCCCGAGCGGCACGTAATTGCGGTTTAGTACGAAGCGGAAATAGGTTTCGCCGGTATCCAGCATGAACACGCCGGGCGTGGAATCCACGCGGCCGTCGATGAGGATCAGCCCGTTCTTGACATGAAACGGCAGACGAATGGGCGCGGGAGATTTCCCGGCAACGGCTGCCGGCACGGTCAGCGCTGCAAGAACAACAAGCGCGACAGTGAGAAAGCGGCGCGTCACGCCGCGCGGTTCTTGGCCGCTCTTCCGCCGCGGATGCTGCGTGCCGCGCCGATCACGATTCCAGCGACGGCAAAGAGCCCCGTCAAACCGAGGGCAATTTCGAGCAAACCCGCGCGGCCGAAACCCATGCGGGCAAACACGCCGATCGCAAGCAGGAGGAAGAGGGTGAGAAAAAGCGCGGCGCCAAGCATGACCGTCGCGGTCTTGTCGCGGCGCACAAGCGCATCGAATTTCTCGAGATCCGTGAGCGCTTCCATGATGGACTCCGCGGGCAATGCAACGCTTCAGTGTCCCATGGGCGGCGGATGCCTGCAACCGTGTCCACACCTACTCCCACGCATTGGCGCCTTTCGGCCAGCCGTCGCGCTGCACGCGCACGATGCAGAAGCGCTGGCCGCTGGGGGCTTCCATCACTACCCAGCGTTCGAGCCGCTTGTGGACGCGGGCGCCGAGCTTTTCCAGCCGCGCCACCTCGGCCGGGATGTCGTCGGTTTCGATATCGATGTGCACGCGGCTTTCGTGCTCGACGCGCTGAATCTGCACGCTGAGCTCATCCGGCGGCGTTTCCAGCATGCGGTAATTGCCCCGGCTGCCGCGATGCTCCAGATCGACCCGGCGGCCGAGCGCTTCGCCCCAGAATCGGGCGGCGGCGTCGATGTCGTCGGTCTTGCAGTCGATCAAGAGACCATTGATGCGCGAGCGGTGCATGGCGTCCTCCTTACAGGGATCAAACGTCGGGCTTCGCGGGTTACCTCGTCAACCGCCGCCAGGCGATGATGGGTGTGCACATTTCGCACGGGCGCGCGGACGACGGAGAAGGGCCATGGCGAAAACCTATCGCGACATCGCGGTGAACGGGATGCTGGGAACGATCGAGGATTCGATGCGCGAGGTCCTGAACTGCTGGGTCGAGTTGCCGCCGGAGATGCAGGATGCGCTGGCGCAGTTTCGCGCTCGCCTCCATGCGACCATCGACTCGGTGGAATTCGTGCAGCGCGCCCTGGACCGTGAAGCGCACGAGGGCAATGAAGGCGCGAGCGGATTGCCGTGAGACCTTGAGTGATGTTTGACGCTGGCTGGTGCCTTGTTACGATCCCTCATGGACCGCTCAACTAGCGAAACGATCCACGTCGTCTTTACCCCGAGCGGGGCGGGGATTTTGAGGCAAGCGTTGCGGCAACAAGGCATCGTTGGCCGCGTCACTGAACTGACCGACAACCTTAGCTACGGTCCTATTCAGGACACCGACTCTCAGGCCCGGTTCCACTGGCTGAAAGCGGAGATAGGATCATACGACGAGTGGCCCGAGCAGTACGACGAAATTCAGACGGACGTGGCGCGGTTCTGGAGGGAATCGGCGGATGGAGAAAAACGCGTCGTTTGGCTGACACGGCGATCGCTGCGTGAATATGCGGGATTCCTGGAGTGGGTTTGGCGGTATCGCGATGAAACGTACGACGTCATCGACCTGACGGATGTTCCGTGGCCCGGCGAAGCGGGCAGCGCCAAGTGGCTCATGAGCCTTGGCGCCGTTGCTCCAGAGTACTTGGACACTCAACAACTGCTTTCGGCCGCATCACCTTTGGCAAGGGCGCAACTCCAAGACTATCTGAGCCTCTGGGAAGGCCTGCGACGCGAAAACTCCGAGCTACGAGTGGTTGGGCCAACCGGACCGGTTTCAGTTCCGATCACCCATTATGACGAGATGATCCTCTCATTCGCTCGTCCCCAATGGCTGAAGGTTGCACGAATTGCTGGCAGCGCAAGCGCTGCCACGTGGACAGATGACTATATCCAATGCGGATTTGAATTCTTCAGCGCACGAATTCGCGCATTGGTCAGCGCGGGACGTCTGGAAGCCCAAGGAAACCTGCGTCGCGAACGACATAGCGAGGTTCGATTGCCTCGGTGAACTTCGTGAAGCGGGCGCTCGATACGCAAGTGCATGACGACGAGGACGGATAGATCGCCCGCTATTTGCCTTGCAGCAGCATCAGCGGATTGGGTTTCGGCTCGGCGATCTTCACCAGCGTGTTCACGTCGCGATGCGTGAACAGTCCTTCCTGTCCGCGCACTTTCAGCATCGTTTCGGAGACATAGCTCCAGCTTCCATCCGGATGGAAGGTGATTTCGAGGCGGTAGGAGTCCGTGCGGAAGGCATATTCCAGAAAATCGGTCGAGCAAATTCCGTAATTGGTCTGCCCGCGCACCGCACTCACCACCAGCGTGTCGTCGCCCGGTTTTGCATGGCCCGATGCCAGCGCCACCTGCCCGCGCGGGATCGCCAGCGACTGCAGGATCAGTCCCGTCGCCGGCTCCCACAGCCAATAGCCCACCTGATCGTGAAAGGTGATGGCCTCTTCCGGCGTGTTGATGTGGATGTGGTAGCGCAGCCCATAGAACAGCTGCGGCCCGTTGGTCTGGGCATCGATGGGCTGCATGTCGATGCGCTCGATGTATTGGCGCCGCTCCGGCCCTTTCGCCTTCGGATTGATGTCGACACCCTTGGCGCTCTGCCACGTGCCGGCAAGCCGGCGCAGCGGCCCGAGATTGGCCAGCGTATCCGGATCGGACTCCGGTTCGGTGAAGATGTCTTCCGGAAACGGATTCATGACGCGCCCTGACTGAGGATTCGGAATTCTTCGCACTGAGGGCGATCATAGCGCGGGGAACGCCTGGTAAAAATCCCTTTGTGGCCGGACACACGTTTCGAGGCGGCAGGCACTAGCCGTAGGTGAAATCCGGCTTGCTTTGTCCGACTTCTATGATGTAGCCGTCGGGATCGCGAATGTAGCAGCGCGTCTCGCCATATTTGTCCTTCGGCTCGGTGATGAACTCAGCGCCCCGGCTCTTCCACAATTCGTAGCACGCCCAAATATCGGCGACGCGGATATTCATGAAGCTGCTGACTTTGTCGGGGTCAGGCGGAACGCTCAGCGTAACCGTTGGCTTGTCGGGCGTCGGCCCGCCGCCGACGTTGACGATGAGCCATGTGTTGGCGATCTGAATGTAGCCCGGCGCGCCACTCCCGTCGCCCCGGCTCAGGATGCGGCCGCCGAAGACGGTCTCGTAAAATCTGGCCGACCGTTCGATGTCGGCGACGGTGAGAAAATGTGCGATGCTGAAACCATCGCGGGGCGGCATTTCATAATTCTTCTGGTTGACTTGCACGTCGCTCATAGCCGACTCCAGTCCGGATACGCCTATTTTCTCCGCTCACGAGACTACGGTGCGCGCCACGCATTACAAGTGAACTTGCGACCAACGGAACCGCCATGACCACGTACCGTCTGCTCAAGCGCAAAGAGCTGCCAATTGATACGGCATCGCTCGCGCGTTTTCTCATCGGCAAGGCCGTGGTGCGGGAGTTGCGCCAGGGTGTCGTCAGCGGCCGCATTGTCGAGACGGAGGCCTATATCGTCGGCGACGCCGCCGGCCATGCTTACCGTGGAATGACGCCGCGCAACCGTTCGCTGTTTCTCGAGCGCGGGCACGCTTATGTCTATCTCGCCTACGGCACCTCACACATGCTGAATGTCTCGAGCGAGCTGCCGGGGACCGGCGCCGGCGTGCTCATCCGCGCGCTCGAACCGCTCGAAGGCATCCCGATCATGCAGTCCAATCGTGGCATCGAGCGCGTTCGCGACCTGGCGCGCGGGCCGGGCCGCCTTGCCGCGGCGTTCCGGATCGATGGCCGGCTGGACGGGCTCGATCTTTGCCGCAAAGGCCCTTTGTGGCTCGCACATGGCGGCGACGATGCACGCGTTAAAATCGGACGCAGCATCCGGATCGGCATTACGCGCGACGCGCATCGGCTGCTGCGGTTCTATCTTCGGGGCAGTCCGTTCGTCAGCGGACCAAAATCGCTCAATGGCGGTTGAGCCATGCACTGTCACAGCACAGGGAACGCCTCGTAAAATCCCCTGGTGGCCGGACATGCGTCGAGCGCGCGCTCGTAGCCGTCGCGTCCGGTGGTGCGGGCCACGTAGGCTCGCTCGGCTTCGTCGAGAATGATGCCGCCCCGTCTGATCGCCAGATTCAGGGTGTAGGTCAACGAAATGTCGGCGGCGGTGAACGCCTCGCCGGCCATGTACGGCGCGCGCGCCAGCTGCCGCTTCACATGTCCGAACTGTCTGTTGAACTGATCCAGCGCCCAGCGCGCGCCCCAATTGTCGCGCTCGCTTTCGGGCGCGACAAAGCCGCTGACCACGACAAGCTGGATGTTTGCCCCGAGCGCATCTTCGCCCAGATGCAGGAATTGCTGATACATCGGGAACGCCGGATCGTGCGGCGC
>DATIYG010000247.1:0-3137 GCA_035517755.1 Rhizomicrobium sp.
CCGTGGCTGCCGGCATCGTTCGCAACCAGCGGCGGGACGCTGGGATACGTCCTCTCGAAAACGCCCAACAAGACATGGGGAACATCCGCAGCCGACGTGCCGCCGTCATTCGGTCCGTAGCCCGCAGCTTACGGGTTCTGAACGCCTCCGGCCTGCCGGATGAGACGATTGGCCCGGACGGATGCATTTCGCACGGCCGTCCTCTCGCAGGATGTCTTGCGCATCTCATACACGGGGTAGGCAACAGCAAGCTGCTCGCAAACGTCCACGGCGGCCGAGCGCAGCCGCGCCCTCAACGCGTCGGCACCCTGCGGCGTGCGGAGATCGAGATCGTCGAAGCGCACGTTGGTGGACATCCTGACCGGACCTGGCGCTCCGGTGGGACGCATGCCGCGCGTGCTTCTCAACTGCGGCGCCACGACGGGCACTTCCGCGCTTGCCGGCGGCTCCTGGATGTCGCTGTCGCTGGGGGGCGCCCAGTCGTCGTCGCCCGGCTGTGCGGCCGCCTGCGGTGCAGGAGTGCCTTCTTGCGCCGGCGCCTGAGACGCAAACATCAGCAGACCGGCCGCGGCAGCAACCGCGAAATAAAAGCGGAAATCGGTAGACATGCAGAACTCCCTCATTCGAGACGCTTGGGCGCTGCAATTAGCCTAGTGCTCGTTGCGGCGGGTGCCATTGCACTAAGGTCCAACCGGACGTCTCTACTGCGACGACACCTTGCGCACAGAAAGGCTGTCGGCCACCCTGGAAGCCCAGCGGTTGAAGGCGCGTCTCACTTCGGCCCGATTGGCCACGCGGTTGTTCATGCCCCAGACGCCCGCCGGAAAGTGGCGGTCAGCGGCCTCTGCGATCACCTGGCTCGTCGCTCCGTCGGCGAACGCCATGGCAATCGCCATCGTGCCTCCGCCTTGTGACAACGTGAAGCCACGGCCGGTGGAGGTGCGCCTTGTGCGTTCAAGCGGCGCCGCGAGCCGGATGTCGATGATCTGCGACTGGATGATCAGGGTATCGGGCGCGGTGGACGTCACGAACGTGTATCCGACCCGGGACAATTGGGCGCGCATGGCCCTGTCGTATTCTTCCTGCAGTGCGCTGACTTCCCGGTCGCCCAGAACGTAACTCTCGAAGCCGCGTGTCCTGGCGCCTGGCGGTGCCGCATCACGTACCTCGGTGGGGATGATCAACGGTCGAAGCTCGATCGTGCGGAATTTCGAGAAATCCGCACCCGGGCGCATGTAGACAACAGAGGCCCTGGCGTTGGGAACCCGAACGAGGCCGTTCGGACGCTGGTCCGGCGGTGGCTCGGCAAGGCCGAACGTGGCATAGAGGGAAAGGCCGAAGACGGCGGCGGCGAGAGTCAGGCGTGGCGGAAGTTTCCTCATGCAGCACATGAGCGCCATGGAAACGAGAGATTCCATTGACCATTGGCCCCATGCTCGCCGAAGGAACCCGAATTCACTTAGGGTTGGATCAAACTCGCACGAGTGGCGTTGATCCTTGATTGGTCCAAAGGGCCACGATCATCGGGAGGAAGGCATGCCGGACAGGGAGACCATCGAGAAGGCAAGAGAGGACAAGCGCGCGGGCAAGTCGGCGTCCACGCAGGCGGGCGAATTCGTCAAGGCGGAGATGGACAAGATCCGCAAAGGTGAGCATGGGGCCAGCTCGGCGAAGCAGGCCATCGCGATCGGGCTGTCGGAGGCACGCCGTGCCGGCGTCGATCTGCCGCCGCCGAAGACCGGCAAGGCCCGCACAAGGAAGAGCGCGACGTATGCCTACGACGTTGGCCAGGGCAAGCGGAAGGCGACGCACCGTCCGAAGGTCGCGCGCGCCGCGAAGGAGAACCTGAAGGAAGAGCCGCACAGCGCGGCGACGCATAGGGCCTTGTCACGCCAGGCGAGAAAGGCCGCGAAGAAGCGCAGCGCTGCGTCCCGTTCGGCCTCCGCCCGCAAAGCCGCACGCACCAAGGGCGCTGCCGGACGCTCTCGGGCCGCTAAGAAGGCGGCTCGCACGCGCGCCCGCAACCGGTAGCGACGGCGAAGGATCGGGCCGCGCCTAGTTCTTGTAGACGGAGTAATCGGACTCCCACGCGCCGACGCTGCCTGTCGACGGCATCATCACCTGGGTCTGCACGGTGTGAGTGCCCTGCGTGACGACGGCGTTCTGCTTGAGATTGCCGATCTGGTAATTGCTCGATTGCGCCACGCCCTGCACGGGGCATCCGCCGGGCTCTGCGCTGTTTCCGTCGACGGTTGTGCAGATCGCCCATTGTCCGGCGTTGTCGGCGATGACCTGAACCATCGCGGCAATGGTGATCGTGCAGCCCGCTGTGGCGCCGCATTTGATCGTCGCCGTATCGATCGTGTTGAGCCCTGCAGCCAACGGCGCCACGACGCCGTTCCAGCGGATGGCTGTGCCCGCGAGCTTGAGCAGCTGGGCCGCCGCACGATTTTGATGCGACTGGGAAGCGCTGCCCGGCGACAGGTTGACCGGCGCCGCCGCGACCGGCAGCGCCATCGCGCCCGACAGCCCGAGGCTCGCAAGTACCATCATAATTCTATTAACCATTTCCCCCTCCGTACCCCTTTCGTGGCAGCCTAGTCGAAGTTACGCGAAGATCAAATCGACGCGCTCTGACGGCTCTCACGAATTCATTTGGCCCGGTCGCGACAACCAGCAGGGATGCTCAACCAGCGAGCGGTCCCTTCTTGCGCGCCGAGATCGCAAGTGCGATCGCCGGCAAGGTCAGCAGGGAGGCGACATAGAACGGCGCGTTCACGCCGAGACTCGAGAACGCCATGCCGGCGATGAACGGACCGGTCAGCCGCGCCAGCGAACTCACGGCATTGTTGAGGCCGAGATATTGGCCCTGATGGCGCCAATCCACATTGTGCGAAACCAGTGCGGAGATGTTCGGCCATGCCACCGATTGCCCCGCCGCGGTCAGCGCGAGAAACGGCACGATCATGATCGCGCCGGTCGATTGCGGCTGCAATGCGAGGAACACGGTGGTGATTGCCATGCCGCCCGCCAGCACCCACGCCTCGCCGAAACGGCGCGAGAGGCGCCCGGTGACGAAGATCTGGCACGTCGCGGCCACGATGCCGACGACCGCAAAGGCCGTACCCACCTGACGC
>DATIYG010000248.1:0-2858 GCA_035517755.1 Rhizomicrobium sp.
CACCGGCATGTTCCAGCTTTCGGCGGACGGACAAGCCGTCTCGACCGTGTGCGGCGTGATGGCGACGAAAGCATCCGGCCCATGCTTGCCGGTCAACGAGCGCGTCGCGCCACGCCCGAGAAAGGTTCGCGCCAGGAACTGCGCCCGCTTCGTCCCCTTCGGCGAAAGCTGCAGGCTGCTCGACCTGCCCGTCGGCTTCTCGCCATGCCGCAGGATGATGATCTTCGCCGGCACCTGCCCTCAATCCTTCGCGCTTGTTTGCAGCGACAATGCGTGGAGGTCGCCGCCCATCTTGCCCTTGAGCGCGGCGTAAACCATCTGGTGCTGCTGCACGCGGGACTTTCCCTTGAACGCGTTCGACAAGACGGTCGCGGCCCAATGATCATTGTCGCCGGCAAGATCGGTCATCGTCACCTCGGCGTCCGGGAACGCGTCCCTGATCAGCTTCTCGATTTCCGCGGCTGGCATGGCCATCTTGCTAACTCCCCACTGTCATGGTCCGCGAAAGCGGACCACCCGGCAAGCGCGCGTCAGCGCGCTGATGACTCATCGAGGCGCAGAAGCGCCTCGACTGGGTGGCCCGGTCAAGCCGGGCCATGACAAAGGAGGGTGTGATTTCCATCGCGCGCATCAATTCGACACCGGGATTTCTTCGGCGGACATGTAATTCGGGAACCAGCCTTCGTGGCTGATGCGAAGTTGCGCCAGCGACACTTCGCCTTCGTTCGCGACGCGCAAGGTTTTCGCTGCATGCGTTTGGCCTACGGCAGCAACGAAGATGCCGCGATCGCGCGCGGCCTCGATGAAATCCTGCGTCTGTTCGAGCGGTACTGCGAGAATGTAGCGCGCTTGGTCTTCGCCGAAGAAGAACGGGATCGACTCGGTCGTCTCGCCGGCGATGCCCACTTCCACGCCGATGTTGCCGGCCATCGCCATTTCTGCCAGTGCCACCAGCAATCCGCCGTCGGAGCAATCGTGCACCGTATCGACACGGCCCTGTTCGATCAGCCCACGGACGAACTCGCCATTCTTGCGTTCCACCGCGAGATCGACCGGCGGACAGGCGCCGGTCTCGTGACCTTCGATCTCGCGCAGATAAATCGACTGGCCGAGGTGTCCGCGCGTCTCGCCGATGACAATGATCGCATCGCCTTCGCGCTTCAGCGCCACCGTCGCCATCCTGTGCACATCGGCCATCAGACCGACGCCGCCGATCGCCGGCGTGGGCAGAATGCCTTCGCCGTTCGTCTCGTTGTAGAGCGAGCAATTGCCGCCGATCACCGGGAAATCGAGCGCGCGGCACGCATCGCCGATGCCATCCACGCCGGCTACGATCTCGCCCATGATGTCGGGCTTCTCTGGGTTGCCGTAGTTGAGATTGTCGGTCACCGCGAGCGGGAGCGCGCCCACCGCCGTGATGTTGCGCCACGCTTCGGCCACCGCCTGCTTGGCCCCTTCATACGGATCGGCTTTGCAGTAGCGCGGGGACACATCGGTCGAGATCGCGAGGCCCTTCTCGGTGTTGTGCACGCGCACCACCGCCGCATCGCCGCCCGGCCGCTGCACGGTATCGGCCATCACCGTGTGATCGTATTGCTCCCACACCCAGCGGCGGGAACACATGTCGGGTGCACCAAGAATTTTCTTCAGCGACTCCAGAATGGGTTTGCGGGCATCGTACTCCGCGCGGCCATTCACCGCCGCGCGGCGCTGATGCGGCCGATCGTATTTCGGCGCTTCGTCGGACAGCGCCGTGATCGGCATGTCGGCTTCGACCTTGCCCTTGTGCTTCACCACCAGACGCTTGGTATCGGTGGTGATGCCAATGACGGCGAAATCCAGTTCCCATTTGCGGAAGATGCGTTCGGCTTCCGCTTCGCGGCCGGGCTTCAGCACGGCGAGCATGCGTTCCTGGGACTCCGACAGCATCATCTCGTACGCGGTCATGTTCTCTTCGCGCTGCGGGACCTTGTCGAGATCGAGCTCGATGCCCGATCCGCCCTTGTCGCCCATCTCGGCGCTTGATGAGGTGAGGCCAGCCGCGCCCATGTCCTGGATGGCGATGATAGCGTCCGTCTCCATCAGTTCGAGGCACGCTTCCAGCAACAATTTCTCCGTGAACGGATCGCCCACCTGAACCGTCGGCCGCTTCTCCTCGGATGCATCGTCGAATTCAGCCGACGCCATGGTGGCGCCGTGGATTCCGTCGCGCCCCGTTTTCGAGCCGATATAGACAACCGGGTTGCCGGCGCCTTTCGCCGCGCTCTTGAAGATCTTGTTCGTGCGCGCGAGTCCCACGCACATCGCATTGACGAGAATGTTGCCGTTGTAGGAGCGGTGGAAATTCACTTCGCCGCCGACCGTGGGCACGCCCATGCAATTGCCGTAGCCGCCAATGCCGCGCACCACGCCGTCCACCAGATGCCGCGTCTTGGGATGATCCGGTTCGCCGAAGCGCAGCGCGTTCATCATGGCGATGGGGCGCGCGCCCATGGTGAAGACGTCGCGCATGATGCCGCCCACGCCGGTGGCCGCGCCCTGATAGGGCTCGATGAAGCTGGGATGATTGTGCGATTCCATCTTGAAGATGCAGGCATCGCCATCGCCGATGTCGATCACCCCGGCATTCTCGCCCGGGCCCTGGATCACCCAGGGCGCCTTGGTCGGCAGCTTCTTCAGATGGGCGCGGGTGGATTTGTAGGAGCAGTGCTCGCTCCACATCACGCTGAACACGCCCAGCTCCACCAGATTGGCGTCGCGGCCCAGAAGGCCTTTGATGCGGGCATATTCGTCATCCGAGAGGCCATGCTCCCGGATCAGCTCTTTGGTTATCTCGGTCATGCCTAGTTCCAGATTAT
>DATIYG010000249.1:0-3370 GCA_035517755.1 Rhizomicrobium sp.
TCGATTCTCTTTCCCCTGTTTGCCGAAACGCGAACGCTTCCCGGCGTGGGCCCGAAGCTCGAGAAGCTGATCGCGCATGTGGCGGGACCGCGGCTGGTCGATCTCGTGTTCGATCTGCCGGTCGGCGTGATCGACCGCAGCTACCGGCCGAAGCTGGCAGCAGCCGAAGCGGGCAAGATCGCGACGGTCGAGGTGATCGTGCGGCAGCACATTCCCGGCGATCGCAAGCGCCCCTACAAGGTGCGCTGCTCCGATGAGACCGGCTTCATCGAGCTCGTGTTCTTCCATGTGAAGGGAGATTACCTGAAGCGCACGCTGCCGGTGGGCGAACGGCGCATCGTCAGCGGACGGCTGGAGCGATTTCGCGACGGGCTGCAGATGACCCATCCCGATTACATCGAAGCGCCGGACGATGCCGCGCCGATGCCACTGCACGAGCCGGTGTACGCGCTGACCGAAGGCCTTTCGAACAAGGTGCTGGGCAAGGCGGTGCGCGGCGCGCTCGATACGGTGCCGGAGATGCCCGAATGGCAAGAGAAGGCGTTCCTGCGCACACGCGGCTGGCCGCCGTTTCGCGATGCCGTTCTCAAATCGCACGCGCCGGCGCACGAAACCGATCTCGCTCCCGAAGCATCGACGCGGATGCGGCTGGCTTACGACGAGTTGCTGGCGAACCAGCTGGCGCTGGCGCTGATCCGCGCGCAGGAACGCGGGCTGAAAGGCCGCGCCATCAGGAGCGAAGGCGCGCTGAAGGCGAAAGCGTTCGCCGCCCTGCCCTTCGCGCTCACACCATCGCAGCAACACGCCATTACCGAGATCGCGGCCGACATGGCGCAATCCTCGCGCATGCTGCGGCTGCTGCAGGGCGATGTCGGCTCCGGCAAGACGGTCGTTGCGATGGCGGCTCTGCTCAACGCGGTGGAGGCCGGAGCGCAGGGCGCCCTGATGGCGCCGACGGAAATCCTCGCGCGCCAGCACATGGCGGCGCTCGAGCCGCTGGCCAAAGCCGCCGGCATTCGCATGGCGATCCTCACCGGCCGCGAGCGCGGTCCGTTGCGCGACCAGACCTTGCGTTTCCTTGCCGACGGCCATCTCGACATTCTCGTCGGCACGCATGCGCTGTTCTCGGAGGATGTTGCGTTCCGCGATCTCGCGCTGGTCGTGGTGGACGAGCAGCATCGCTTCGGCGTGCACCAGCGCATGAAGTTGCAGGGCAAGGGCGAGCAGCCGGTCGATGTGCTGGTGATGACGGCGACGCCCATCCCGCGCACGCTGGCGCTCACGGCCTATGGCGACATGGACGTGTCGCGCCTCACCGAACGCCCGTCGGGCCGCAAGCCAGTCGACACGCGGGTGCTGTCGAACGAGCGGCTCGAAGAGGTCGTCAACCATCTGCGCGACGCCATCGCGAAAGGCGCGCGCGCCTACTGGGTGTGTCCGCTGGTCGAGGAGTCGGAAAAGACCGATCTCGCCGCCGCCGAAGACCGCGCCGCAATGCTGCGGAAGGTGCTCGGCACGAAGGTCGGGCTGGTTCACGGCCGCATGAAGGGACCGGAGCGCGATGCCGAAATGGCGAAGTTCAAGTCGGCCGAAACGCAGGTTCTCGTCGCAACCACCGTCATCGAAGTCGGCGTCGATGTGCCGGAAGCCACCATCATGGTGGTGGAGCACGCCGAACGCTTCGGTCTGGCGCAGCTGCATCAGTTGCGCGGGCGCGTGGGACGCGGCAGCGCGAAGTCGACCTGCCTCCTGCTCTATCAGCCGCCGCTGGGCGACATCGCCAAGGCGCGGCTGAAAACCTTGCGCGAAACCGACGATGGTTTCGTCATTGCCGAGGAGGATTTGCGGCTGCGCGGACCTGGCGAGTTGCTCGGTTCGCGCCAGAGCGGCATGCCTGACTTCCGCCTAGCCGATCTTGCCGTTCACGCGGAACTGCTGGCCGCGGCCCGCGACGATGCGAGGATGATCGTCGCCACCGATCCGCAGCTGAAGTCGCCGCGCGGCGAAGCGCTGCGCGTGCTGCTCTATCTCTTCGAACGGGATGAGGCGGTGCGCCTGTTACGCACCGGCTGATTGCTGTATAGAGAATTCGGGCGCGATCGGATTTCGGAGGGATATTCTCATGAACATTTCGACAGCCCTGATTGCCGCCTGCACGGTCTTGTCGGCTGTCGGTGCGGCGCAGGCCGTCCCTGGTGCGGCGCCGCCGAAGGTGGTGCAAGCTTGCCAGCAATGTCATGGCGCGGGCGGCAACAGCACCAATCCAAACGTACCGCGCCTCAACGGCCAGCAGCGCGGCTATCTCGAGGCGCGGCTCAAGGCGCTGCGCGATCCGACACGGCAAACGCCGCCCGCCATTCACGCGATGTGGGATCTCGCCAACCACATCGCTGATGACGACATTCCGGTTATTGCAGCGTACTTTGCCAGTCAGAGCCCGACGCCGGCTAATGGGCACGGCGCTCTGGCCGATCAGGGCAGGAAGCTCTACGAGCGCGGCGCTTCCGAGGACATTCCCGCCTGCCAGTCATGCCATGGAGCTAACGGCGAAGGACAAGGGAATGTGCCCAGACTCGCAGGACAACATCAGGACTATCTCGCGATGCAGATTCTGGATTTTCGTCTGACCATGCGTCCGCATCCGCTGATGAGCGTCAAGACGCGCTTCGTCAATGACGAGCAGATCAAGGCACTTGCCGCGTATCTTGCAGGGCATTGAATCGTCGGGCGACCGCGAAAACCAGCGCCTCGCCGTTTTATGTCAATTTGACGAACTTCGAGCGGCTTGCCACACACGCCGCGCACCGCCTAAACAGCGGCGAGAGAGGCTTCCATGCGCATCGCGATGATCGGGACAGGCTATGTCGGACTGGTGTCCGGCGCCTGCCTGTCGGAATTCGGGCACGAAGTTGCCTGCATCGACAGCGATGCGGGCAAGATCGATGCGCTGAATGCGGGCCGCATTCCCATTTTCGAACCCGGCCTCGATGAGGTGGTCGCGGCCAACGTGAAAGCGGGACGGCTGTCCTTCAGCCGCGAACTGGTGCCCGCCGTGAAGTCTGCCGATGCGGTATTCATCGCCGTCGGCACGCCCAGCCGCCGCGGCGACGGCCACGCGGATCTCTCCTACGTGTATTCCGCGGCCGAGGAGATCGCGCGCGGCCTCGACGGCTACACCGTGATCGTCACGAAATCGACGGTGCCCGTGGGAACGGGCAGCGAAGTCGAGCAGATCATCCGCCGCGCGAGGCCCGATGCCGAATTCGATGTGGCCTCCAATCCGGAATTCCTGCGCGAAGGTTCGGCCATCGAGGATTTCCGCAGGCCCGATCGCATCGTCGTCGGCGCGGAGAGCGAGCGAGCGCGCGCC
>DATIYG010000250.1:0-16474 GCA_035517755.1 Rhizomicrobium sp.
ACGCCCCGGACTGTTCGGTTTCCGGCGCCACCACCCACACATCGTCAGTCAGCGCGCGGGCCATGTTCTCGGCCACCACAAGGCCGGGCGAATGAATGCCGTCGTCGTTGGTGATGAGGATGCGAAGCTTGGAGTTGGACATCGGCCTAGGGTTTCTCGATCTTCTGCAACCCGCCCATGTAGGGCTTCAACGCATCCGGGATGGCGATCGAGCCGTCCGCGTTCTGATAGTTTTCCAGGATGGCGATGAGCGTGCGCCCCACGGCCAGGCCCGAACCATTCAGGGTGTGCACGAAGCGCGTGCCCTTCTCGTCCTTGGGACGATAGCGCGCATTCATGCGGCGGGCCTGGAAATCGCCGCACACCGAGCACGACGAGATTTCCCGGTAGAGCCCCTGCCCCGGCAGCCAGACCTCGATGTCGTAGGTCTTCTGCGACGCGAAGCCCATGTCGCCGGTGCACAGCGTGACGACGCGATAGTGCAGGCCGAGGCGGCGCAGCACCTCCTCGGCGCAGGCGAGCATGCGCTCGTGCTCGTCCTTCGACGTCTCGGGCGTCGTGATCGACACCAGCTCGACCTTCCAGAACTGGTGCTGGCGGATCATGCCGCGCGTGTCCTTGCCAGCGGCGCCCGCTTCGGCCCGGAAGCAGGGCGTCCACGCCGTGTAGCGGCGCGGCAATGAGTCTTCGTCGAGGATCTCCTCACGCACGTAGTTCGTCAGCGACACTTCGGCGGTGGGAATGAGCCAATACCGTCCTGGATCGTCGTGCAATTTAACTTCTTCGAGGTGCATTTGCTTTGCAGCCTCGATTCCATGGTCCTCCATGAATCTGAAGACCGCATCTCTCTGAGTATTCAAGTCTCTCAGAAAATTGCTGCGCAAGACCGGCTCCGGATAGGCAGCAAATTGATCATCATAGAATTTTGGAAGTTGGCCTGTCCCAAACATGGTCTGATCTTTGACCAAAATGGGCGGCTGGAATTCGGTGTAGCCGAATTCGCCGGTGTGCAGATCGAGCATGAAATTGGCGATGGCGCGTTCCAGCCGCGCGAGTCCGCTCGACAGATAGACAAACCGCGCGCCCGACACCTTCGCGGCGCGCTCGAAATCCATCATTCCGAGCGCCTCGCCAAGCTCGAAATGCTCGCGGGCCGAATTCATGGTGGGGCGCGATCCGAACGCGCGCGCCTTCACTTCGACATTGGCATTTTCATCTTCGCCGGGCGGGACATCGCTCGCCGGCAGATTCGGGATTTCGGCAAGCACGCGATCGAGTGCCGCCTTCTTCACCCGCTCGTCTTCCTCGCCCTTCTGGATGTCGTCTTTGAGGCCGGCGACTTCCGCCATCAGGGCCGACGCTGCCGCCTCGTCCTCTTTTGTTGCGCTACCGCTTCGCTGCTTGAGCGCGAGCTTCGCCTTCTCCTGCCCGATCAGCTTGGAGGCTTCGTTGCGCCGCGCCTGCTTCTGCTGCAGCTGGGTGACGATCTCGCGCAAGTCCGTGTCGCGCCCAAGAATGTCATCGGCCAGCCGCGACGCGTCCTCGGCGTAGGCCGGACGGCGTTTCAGCGCGGCAACCCAGGCATCCCTGTCTCTGCGAATGGCGGCAATGTCGTGCACGGCGACTCTCCAGACTGGCGCGGGTCATCGCATGGCGGAGTCGTTCGGGTAAAGCGAACTCCAGGCCTCGCTGCCCTTACGCCTGAGCGGCAGCGAAAAAAGGCGTCATTGTACTACAAATATACTGTAATATAGAAAACCTAAGTGGCTGTTCTTGAACGATTTTGGACATTAATTCGTGGCGCTTTTGAAAACGAATACGACCTGTAGGCCAGCTCCCACTAGGTCTGGGCAGCGGCCCTGGCCGCGTCGTCCTTCACCCGGTTCTTCTCGATCAGCTTCACGCACCAGATCGAGACCTCGTAGAGCAGGATGAGCGGGATCATCAGCGTGAACGGGCTGATGAAATCGGGCGGCGTGAGGATCGCCGCCACCACCGTGATGCCGAGATAGGCGTAACGCCGCGCGCTCTTCAGTTGGGCGCTGTTGACGATTCCGACCTTGCCGAGCAGCGACAACAGCACCGGCATCTGAAAGGTGAGCCCGAAGGCGAAGATCAGGGTGGTGACGAAGTCGAGATATTCGCTGACCCTTGGTTCCATTTCGATCGGCAGAGTGTTCGGTCCTCCAGCCGTCTCGTAGCCGGCGAAGAAGCGGATGGCGAAAGGCAGCATCACGTAGAACACGAACGCCGCGCCAAGGATGAAGAGAACCGGAGTCGCCAGCAGGAACGGCAGGAAGGCGTTGCGCTCCTGCTTGTAGAGCCCGGGTGCGACGAACATCCAGACCTGGGAAGCGATGACAGGAAACGAAAGACAAATGCCTGCGAACATCCCGAGCTTGACGTGGGTGAAGAAAGACTCGGCTACGCCGGTGTAAATCAGGCGATGATGCGGTGCCGCGTGCGCCAACGGCTCGACGAGAAAATTGAATATCTGAGTGGCGAAGCCGAAGCAAATGGCAAAGGCGATGGCGAGCGCGATCAGCGAGTAGATGATCCGCTTCCTGAGTTCGATAAGATGATCGAGCAGCGGCGCCTTGGTCGCGTCGATTGCGGCCTCGTCTTCCGGTGTGCGGACGGTCATGGCGGCGGCGGCTCTGCGCCGGGCGCAATAGGCTCGGGCGGAATCGCGTCATGGGTCTCCGGCTCATGCGAGACCGGGAGCGGCTCGGCATCGGCCTCGGCCGGTGGCGCGGCATCATGCGGCGCGGGATCGGCCGCCGCGGTCGAGCGCATCACGGGTTCGCGCAATGTCTGTTCAATCGAACCGAACGGCCGCTCGTTGCGCAGCGCCTGGATCTCGGCGCGCAGTTCGTCCAGTTCGGCCTGGCGCGCCATCTCGTCGAAGCTGCGGCGGAACTGATCGGCCATCGCGCGCGCCTTGGCGAGCCAGCGGCCCATCATGCGCATCAGCCGCGGCAAATCCTTCGGCCCGACCACGACGAGCGCCACCACCAGGACGATGAGGATATGGCTCCAGGAAAGATCGATCATCGAGGGATCGCGAGGGACCTAGCGGCCGACGGTCTCGTCCTTCTTGACCCCGACGTCGTCGCCGCGCTGGTCGGGTATGGAGCGCGGCGGGTTGTCCTTCTCGTCGTTCAAGCCTTCGCGGAAACTCTTGATGCCCTTGGCGAAGTCGCCCATCAGCTCGGAGAGCTTGCCGCGGCCGCCGAACAGCAACAGCGCGATGATCGCGACGATCAGAATGTGCCAGATGCTGAGGCTGCCCATGATGGTCTCCTTGGCGGGTTGGGGTCCCCACCTTACTTCGTGCCGCTTCCGGGTTGGTTAAAGACCCCAAGGCCTTGAAACGCAAGGGATCAGCCGATCAGGATTTCACCCTTGCGGCCGAGCGACTGGGCCAGTTCGCCAAGCCGTTTGGGCACCGGCTCGCCGGAAATCGCCTCTCGGCGCCGCGATATTTCGAGCAGAACCCGGGTTGGCGTCATGCGGATCCTGTCTTTTGCCAACTCTCCCAAGGCGGAAACGGAGAGCGCGAACCCCAGCCGCGCGGCAAGACCGAGGCGAACCGCGCGTGCGCCATCCTCTTCGCTCAACAGATCGTGTGCGGCAATGCCGCGGGGGAAATCCTCATCGCCGGAATAACGATGGAAGATCGCCGTCGCAATCAGCGCGCGCGCCCGATGCGAGGCCCCGGCGAACGGCGCCGTTACGACCTGATTGAAGGCGCCAAGCGCGCGGTCGTCGGGATGCCGGCGCCAGCCGATGTCGGAGAAGAGGCACACGGCCTGGCGGATGCGGCGCTCCTCGTCGCTTTCGCCGGGGAACAGCGGTTCCATCCACTCGAACAATTCCCCGGCATGACCGGCAACGCGCGACTGTCGCCTGTTGACGCCGGCGGCGAATTCGATCAGCGGATCCTTGGCCCTCTCTTCCGCCGGAAGCTGCACGTGGAGCAACCCTTCGCGCAGGCCAAACGCCGAGATCACCACACGATCGACGTCGCTCGCCTCGAGCAGCCGCTCGAGCACGATGGCGCCGTACGGAAGGGCTTCGGCACGACGCCGCGAAATGACTCCCATCTTGTCGATCGATTTGCGGCCCATGCGCGAGACGACGCGCGCGAGCTTCAGCGCGCGGGGGCGCGGAATCTCGTAGTTGTGCAACACGTGCAGCGGATAGCCCACGTCTTCCATGTCCACGCGCGCGAAACTTCGCCATACTCCGCCGACCGCGTAAAGCGTGCGGCCCTTGAGGGCGCTGTTCTGCAATTGGGCAAGCCCTTCATCGACGATGTCGCGGGCGCGATCGGCGTCGCCCTTTGCAAGATCGACGAGGCGAAGCGGACCAAACGGAAAGGTCAGCGCCTCGCCCGTCTTGCCATTCTTCACCGGCACCATGTCGAGGCTGCCGCCGCCGAGGTCCGCGGCCAATCCGTCGGCATCCGGAATGCCGGAGAGCACGCCCTCCGCGGCGACGCGCGCTTCTTCTTCGCCCGATAGGATCCGGATCGGTCCGCCCCACACCGCTTCCGCCTTGCGCACGAATTCATCGCCGTTTGGCGCATCGCGGGCCGCAGCCGTGGCGACCGCTTCGCGCAAATCAACGTGCAGGGCATCGGCAATCATCCGGTATCGCGCCAGAGCCTCTATGGCGAGCGCGATGCCCTCATCGTTCAGCCGACCGGTGGAAACCATGTTGCGGCCGATGGCGCAGATGGCCTTCTCGTTGTGCATGACCGCGGGCGTGCGCGAGAAGGACTCATAGACCACAAGACGGACGGAGTTCGAGCCAATATCGACAATGGCGACCGGCCCACCGCGACCGCGCTGCCCACGCGAGGTCTGCGGCGCCTTTGCGTCTGCGGTTGTGTCAAATGCTGGCACGATTCAATCGTTCCGCGTTGCGACCGCGACCGGACGCTTCTGATCCATCTTCAGTGCGCGCCCCCGGCCGGAAAGCGATGGGTTCGTCATGAAGTAGGTATGCGCCGAAAAGGCGTCCTCGTGGCGATAAGCCGGATCGCGCACATAGGTTCCGTCCGGCTGCATCGTCCAGCTCTGCGCGTGATCCTTGAGCAGCGCCACCATGATCTGTTCCAGCACCTGCTCGTGCACAGTCGGGTTTTCAATGGGCACAAGGGCCTCCACGCGTCGGTCGAGATTGCGCGGCATCCAGTCGGCGGAAGAAATGTAGACCTTGGCCTTTGGGGATGGGAGCTCATGCCCGTTGCCGAAGCACACGATGCGGCCGTGCTCAAGGAAACGGCCGACGATGCTCTTCACACGGATGTTGTCCGACAGTCCCGGCACGCCCGGTCGCAGGCAGCAGACCCCACGGATCACGAGGTCAACGTGCACGCCCGCCTGGCTTGCCTTGTACAAGCCATCGATGATGCGCGGATCGACAAGCGAATTCAGTTTTGCCCAGATCGCAGCAGGACGACCGGCGCGCGCGTGCGCGATCTCCTCCTGAATGGCATCGACCAGCTTGGCTCGCAGATTGAGCGGCGAAATCGAAATTTTTTCGAGGCTGACCGGCTCGGCATAGCCGGTGACGAAATTGAAAAGCTGTGCGGCGTCGCGTCCCAGCGCCGGATCCGCCGAGAAAAGCGAAAGATCGCTGTAAACCTTCGCTGTAACCGGATGATAGTTGCCGGTCCCAAAATGCACGTAGGTGCGGAGGTGGCCGCCCTCGCGGCGAACGACGAGACTGACCTTGGCGTGCGTCTTGAGTTCGATGAAGCCATACACGACCTGCACGCCCGCGCGCTCGAGATCGCGCGCCCATTTGATGTTCGCAGCTTCATCGAAACGTGCCTTCAGCTCCACCAACGCCGTAACGGATTTGCCGGCTTCAGCCGCCTCGATCAGCGCCTTGACGATCGGCGAGTCCTGAGACGTACGGTAAAGCGTCTGCTTGATCGCAACGACATTTGGGTCGGCGGCCGCCTGCCGCAGATACTGCACGACGACATCGAAGCTCTCGAATGGATGGTGGACAATAATATCCTTGGCCCGGATAGCGGCGAAGCAATCACCACCGTGATCTCGAATGCGTTCAGGAAACCGCGCGACAAACGGTCTGAACTGAAGATCGCGCCGCTCATCGAGAATCAACTGCTTGGTATCATTCAGTCCCAGCAAGTGCTCGACAATGATGAGATCGGACAATTCGAGATCAAGGTGGTCGGCGATGAAGCTGCGCAGATCTTGCGGCATCGTCGCGCTGCATTGCATGTGGATCACGGAACCACGGCGACGCCGCTTCAACAGGGATTCAAACAGACGAACGAGGTCTTCGGCTTCTTCCTCCACTTCAACGTCACTGTCTCGGATGATGCGGAAGAGGCCGGAGCCCTTGACCGTGTAGCCGGGGAAAAGCCGATCCAGGTAAAGCCCGATAACGCGTTCAAGCGTCAAAAAGCGAGCCGTATCTCCTTCGGTCGGTAGACGGATGAACCGCTGCAATTGCGGCGGGATCGGCAAGAGCGCCGTGACCGCCTTGCCATCCTTTTTCCGTGTGAGCTGGAGTGCGAGCGTAAACGCCAAATTCGGGATGAACGGAAACGGATGCGCCGGATCGAGCGCGAGTGGCGTCAGCACCGGAAAAATCTGCTCGCGAAATTCGCGATCGAGCCAGACGCGGTCGCCTTCCGTCAACTCATCGCGCTTCATCACCACAATGCCGGCGGCGCGAAGCTCATTGCGCAGCGCAGCCCACATCTTCTGCTGATCTGCAATGAGGTCACTCGTTCCCTGCTCTATCTTCGCGATCTGTTGCGCGGGAGCGAGACCATCATCGCTCGGCGTGGCGACGCCGGCAGCGACCATCCCTTTCAGGCCCGCCACCCGAACCATATAGAACTCGTCGAGATTCGAAGCGGAGATCGAGAGAAACCGCAGCCTCTCGAGCAGTGGATGGCGTGGATTCTGCGCTTCCTCCAGCACGCGGCGGTTGAACGCCAGCCACGAAAGCTCGCGATTGATGAACCGGCTCGGCGGCGAAGGCGCGGTCTCTGCCTCCACCACATGTTCCTGGGTCGCGAAGAGGCTTGCCACCGGCTCCTCGCCAGTCGCCAATTGGGCCTCTGTCGGCGGCATGCTGGCGAGTTGGCCGTCCTGCGTCACGATTCTCGGCTTTGGCTTTGTCATCAAGGGCTTGTCATGAAACAGCGGGAGTAAGTCTACCTGAACGGCATGAATCTGTCATGACGTCGCCATAGGGGGATTTGACTACCTTAACGGTCTTGCTCCGGCAGAATTTCGCGGATCAGGGCAAGGCTGATGGGCTTCTTCCGCGACAACGCCAGCGTGTCGGCACGCTCGACAAAATCCCGGATCGCGGCCGGCGATCGCTCCAGCGACCGGATCATGTGCTGAACGACCGCAGCCGGCACGGAGAGCTGACGGTCATCGAACAGTTTCTGCACCAGCTTCTCGAGCAGGGTATCGTCTGGCGCCCAAAGCGGAAAGGAAACGAGCGCCGCAAATCGAGAATGAAGATCCGGCAGCGTTGCCTGCCACATTGAGGGCGGTTCGCGGCCCGTCAGAAGCAGAGGCACATGCGGCGTCGCCGATTCCAGAAGATGGAACAGCGCAGCATCTCGCGCCGGATTCGGAATGCTTGCGTCGACATCTTCGATCGCGATGGGACAGCCACGGTCGAGCTGCGCATATGCGCTGCCGCTCAGAGCGGCCGCCGCAACCGCTTGCGCTCCGCTCCTGGCCTTCCAGATTTCAACGAGATGGGTTTTTCCCGAACCGGAAGGACCGTGAAGTGCGGCGGCCGGGATGGCCCAGGGCCACGACTCGACGAACGCGAACGCCCGGGCATTTCCGAGCGAGACAATGAAGTCTTCGCGATCGAGATTGGCGTTGGATTGCAGGGGCAGTGGGATCTGCGATGCCAAATGGACGATCCAACGGTCAGGTTGCGCGACGGTAGCGCGCGACGAGCGCCTTCAGCCAAAGTCCGGCATAAGCAAGACCCGAGGCAACCGTGAACGCCACCGTTGTCAACGCAGCGACATGCGCATAGCCGGGCGAGTCGAGCCTGAAGGCCAGAAGCACCAGGATAAATGCGATATAGGCGACCTGAACGGCGGTGCAGACTTTGCCGATCGGCAGCGGCTCGACTCTCAGCGGCAACGCAAGCAGCCGTGCCGCGAACACGGCCACGACGATCAGAGCATCCCGCAGAATCACGAGCGCTGTAAGCCACAGCGGCGCGACATGGATCGCAGCCAGGGCGAGGTAAGCAGCCAGCATCAGCAGCTTGTCGGCGGCGGGATCGAGATAGCGGCCGAAACGGGTCGACAACCCGTAGCGCTTCGCAAGAAAACCGTCGGCCGCGTCGGTCAATCCGGCGAATGCCAAGATTCCGAGCGCGGCCGGATATGAGCCGGTAAGCAGAAGCGCGGCCAGAGCCGGGGCGCAGAGCAGTCGCATCGCTGTGAGGGTATTTGGGAGATGACGCAGCATAAAACTCATTCGTCTGAACTTGCCTGCGGCGCAGCTTTCCCGGGGCTCACCCACCACATACCGTCGCGGCTGGCGACAACGATGTTTGACTGCGCGGCAAGATCGCGAAGCTGATCGGCCGTTCCCGAATAGCTGATCGCGATCCGGGCCTCCCCGGTGTTCATGGCCTGAACGGAAACGTCGCTGATGATGGGAACGGCGGACAGCTTTGCGAGTAAATCGCTCCATTGTTCAAGCGACACGATGCGCACCTCGGCGACAAGCTTCGACTTGCGGCCGAAATCGATGGACGTGCGCAGCTTCCAGGTATCCTCGATTGCGGCTGCGGCCTGATCCGCCGCCGTGGCATATGCATTTTGGGGCGGTGTGCCTGCCGCAATCGGGATGACGAGATCGGGAATTGCGAACGGCTTGCCCGGACCGATCCGGCGCATACGCACCGTCATCTGGCCGGACGCGGGACTGGTTGCATCGACAAGGATCGCTTCGTTCGCGTGGACCCGCGATGCCGACGGTTCAACGGCGCCCCACGAGGCATCCACGAGTCGCAATGGACCGAGCGCGGATTGATCGACCGCATCGCCGATCGGCGACACAAGTGGATATGGCATCGTTGAAAACTTCGATTGGGCGAACGCCTGCGCCCACGCCGAGTGCGCATTGTAACTGGGCGACATCGCAACGACGAGAATCGCTGTCCCCCCTTGATCTTCGAAGGTGATGTTGGACACCCGGAAGAGGTGACGGACCGCGCCAGGATTGAAGATGTAGGTGACTTCGGCGGTGTAGCGCGTCGTCGAGCGCTTTTCCCCCGCAACGGTGTAGCCGCGGACAAGCCTCTGGAGGGCGGTCGCGTCCAGCTTGGGCAATCGTGCCCAATCCTTTTGCGGAATCAGCCGATGGGAGACTTGATCCCAGGCTCTTGCCTGCCCGCCGTTGATGGCCAGCGTCTGCGCCACGGACGCCGAGGCCGCCGTCGCGTCAACCGGAACCGTTACGCTGTAGGGGTCCCCCTTGAAGGCGGGGGCCGAGGGAGCCGCGGCGGATGGCCTTGCCGGCGCGGTCGCATGCCTGGGCGTGGCAGCCGCGGGCTTCCTGGGCGGCGGCGCGGCCGCCATCGTGAGCCAAGCCGTGGACAGGACACAGAAAATGGTGAGGGCGCGCATCGGAGACCTTCTCGGATTGGGCAACTATAGAGGCCGGATGGAAAACGCAAAAGCATTGTGCACAGGGCTGGGCCAAGCGGTCCTTGCAGCCATTGCGGCCACCCGCTTAAACCGGCCCATGCTCGCGGAATCGGATCGATGACGGCTTCGGAAAAACCGGGCCGCAATGGCCTCAGCTACAAGCACGCGGGTGTCGACGTCGACGCCGGCGAGGCCCTGGTCGACCGCATTGCGCCCCTTGCGCGTGCCACGAGACGCGCGGGGGCCGATGCCGATTTGGGCGGCTTCGGCGGACTTTTCGATCTCAAGGCCGCAGGATTCAAGGACCCGGTGCTCGTTGCCTCGACAGATGGCGTCGGCACCAAGCTCAAGATCGCCATCGATACGGGAAACTTCGACGGCATCGGCCAGGACCTTGTCGCCATGTGCGTCAACGACGTCGTGGTGCAAGGCGCTGAGCCGCTGTTTTTCCTCGACTATTACGCGACGGGAAAGCTCGACGTCGACGCAGCCGCCGTGGTCATCGGCGGCATCGCGCGAGCCTGCAAGGAAACCGGATGCGCGCTGATCGGTGGCGAGACCGCAGAAATGCCGGGCCTCTACGCCAAGGGCGATTTCGATCTCGCAGGATTTGTGGTCGGCGCCGTTGAGCGCGGGAATGTCCTGCCGAAGACGCAGGCGATGACGGACGGCGATGTCCTGATCGGCATTGCCTCGTCCGGCGTGCATTCGAATGGATATTCGCTGGTGCGGCGCGTCGTCGAGGAAAGTGGCCTGGCATACGAAATGGCAGCGCCCTTCGCTTCGGGGCTGTCGCTCGGCCAAGCCCTGCTCACTCCGACCGCGTTGTATGTGAAGAGCGCGCTCGCCGCGATTCACACCGGCGGCGTGAAAGGGCTGGCCCATATCACGGGCGGAGGGATCACCGACAATCTTCCGCGTGCCATTGCGGAAGGGTTGGACGCGGACATCGACCTCTCCTCTTGGTCTCCGCCCGGCGTTTTCAGTTGGCTCGCGAGGACCGCCGGGATTGCCGAGAGCGAAATGCTCCGCACCTTCAACTGTGGCGTTGGTCTGATCGTCGTCGCCGATGCGCAGAAGGCCGGTCACGTGATCGACGCGTTCCAGGAAAACGGCGACCGTGCGGCTCGTATCGGCACGCTCGTCGCCGGCGGAGGCGAGCCGCAAGTGCGTTACCACGGAGCTTTGAAGCTCTGATGGCACGCGTCCGGACAGCCGTGCTTATCTCCGGGCGCGGGAGCAATCTCAAATCCCTGATCGACGCGACGCGTGCGCGGGATTACCCCGCCGAAATCGTCCTTGTGATCGCCAACAAGGAGAGTGCCGGCGGGCTCGACATTGCGCGTACAGCAGGGATCGCCACCAAGGTCGTTCCGCACAAAATTTTCGCTTCGCGTGAGGAATTTGACGCGGCCATCGATGCGGCGCTGCGCGAGGCCAACGTCGCACTGATCGCCGAGGCTGGCTTCATGCGCATCCATTCCGAATGGTTCACCAGACGATGGGAAGGCCGCATCCTCAACATCCATCCCTCACTCTTGCCCGCGTTTCCGGGCGTGCATGTGCATGAACAGGCGCTCGCGGCCGGCGTGAAAGTGTCCGGATGCACCGTGCACTTCCTGACGCATGCCCTGGATTCAGGACCGATCATCGCCCAGGCCACGGTGCCGGTGCTGCCCAACGACACGCCGGAGACGCTCGCAACACGCGTGCTGGCCGAGGAGCACAAGCTCTATCCTGGAGCACTCAAGCTGGTGGCCGAAGGCAAGGTGCGGTTGGAAGACGGCCGCGCGGTGTTCGCCTAGAAACCGACACCTGCGATCTTTGCCGACACATCCCACAACCGTTTCGCGTCGGCGTCGCTCTGTGCCGCGCGCGACGGCGTTGTGAGCTTGTTCTTGTGGTAGTAGCCGCCCGTCTTGCCTTCAACCTCCGGCGACGACGCGAGATAAATGATCGTCTGCGCCCCTTGTTCAGGCGACAGCGCGAAGTTCTTCGCGCCACGAATGGCGAAGGACGTCAATCCGCCGCTCTGATCGCCGAAACGCGTATTCACAAATCCCGGGTGCAGGCAGTTGGCGGTGATGCCCGAGCCGGTCAGCCGGCGCGCCAACTCGCGCGTGAACAGGATATTCATCAGCTTGCTGCGGCCGTAGACGGGAAATCCGGAATAGCCGCGCTCGGATTGCAGGTCGTCGAAATTCAGCTTGGCTCCGCTATGCGCATCGGAGGCCGTGGAAACAATGCGCGCGCCGGGCGTCGCCTTCATCCGCTCCACCAGCATGTTCGTGATGACGAAGTAAGACATGTGATTGAGCGCGAAGGTCTTCTCGAGGCCGTCTTCCGTCACCTGACGGCTGGAGAACATCGCCCCGGCATTGTTGATCAGCACGTCGATGTGCGTTTCGGCCTGCGCGATCTCCGTGGCGATGCGCTTCATGTCGGCGAGCCGCGAGAGATCGCCGTAATACGCCGTGTGGTCGGCGTGTCCGGCGACTGCCTGGAGATGCCGGCGCGTTTTTTCGCCGCGTTCGTGATCGCGCGCCACGAATACAATGCGGGCGCCGGCCTGCGCCAGATGATCGGCCGCCACTTCGCCGATGCCGGAGGTGGCGCCGGTGATGACAACAACCTTGTCGCGCATCGAATTCATCGCTTACCCGCAGATCTCGAGATCGCTGAAGAAGAAGCGGATCTCCTGCTTCGCCGTCTCCGGCGCATCGGAGCCGTGCACGGAATTGGCCTCGATCGACTCGGCGAAGTCCTTGCGGATCGTGCCCGGCGCCGCTTTCGACGGATCGGTCGCGCCCATCACCTCGCGGTTCTTCGCGATGGCATTCTCGCCTTCCAGCACCTGCACCACCACCGGCCCGCTCGTCATGAACTCGACGAGACTGCGGAAGAACGGCCGCGCCTTGTGGACATTGTAGAAGGCTTCCGCCTGCGCGATCGAAAGCTGCATCCGCCGTTGCGCCACGATCTTCAGGCCGGCCTTCTCGAAGCGCGAGATGATTTCGCCGGTGATGTTCCGGCGCGTCGCGTCCGGCTTGATGATCGACAGGGTCTGCTCGACGGCCATTTTCTGCTCCAATGGAAAATCGCGGGCCTTATAGGTGTGCGGGCGCAACCGGGCAAGTTCCTCTAGGATGAGCCTTTGCAGGAGGGGCCGATGGTGAAGGTTGCGGTCGTACAGGCGGGATCGGTGTTGTTCGACACCGGTGCCACGCTCGCCAAGCTGAAGCATCTTGCGGGCGAGGCAGCTACCGGGGGCGCAAAGCTGATTGTCTTTCCGGAAGCCTTCGTCGGCGGCTATCCCAAGGGCGTCACGTTCGGCGCTCATGTCGGCTCGCGCAGCGCGGAGGGCCGTGATCTCTTCCGCCGCTATTTCGAATCCGCGATTCCCGTCCCTGGACCGGAAGCCGCGGCAATCGGTGAAACGGCGGCGACGCTCCGCACGCATATCGTCACGGGCGTGATCGAGCGCGACGGCGGCACGCTTTACTGCACCATCCTTCATTTCGACGACAACGGCACCTTGATCGGCCGGCGCCGCAAGCTGATGCCGACGGCCAGTGAGCGCCTGATCTGGGGCATGGGCGATGGCTCGACGCTCGATGTCGTCGACACGCCGTTGGGCCGTATCGGGTCCGTGATCTGCTGGGAGAACTACATGCCGATGCTGCGCATGGCGATGTATGCGCAGAACATTCAACTCTATTGCGCGCCGACCGTGGATGACCGCGATACCTGGCAAACGACAATGCGCCATATCGCGATGGAAGGTCGCTGCTTCGTGCTGTCCGCCGTGCAGTACCTGACCCGCTCCGATTGCCCAGCCGACTATCGCCCCGTTCAAGGCGATACGCCGGACACCGTGCTCATCCGCGGCGGCAGCGCGATCTACGGTCCGCTGGGCGAGACCATCGCGGAGCCGCTCTACGGGCGTGAAGCCGTCATCACCGCCGAGGTCGATCTCGGCGCCATCGCGCGCGGCAAATACGACTTCGACGCGGCAGGGCATTATTCGCGGCCCGATATCTTCACCCTGACCATCGACCGGCGGCCGAAAAGGGGCGTGCAAACAGCCGTGCCGGACTAGGGTGTACGCGTCGCGCTTCGTGCTATACGCGCGGCCGCCATGCTGGTCATCGACAACATCACGGTCCGCATTGCCGGACGCGAGATCCTGAAGGGCGCGAGCGCGAGCCTGCCGGCCGGGCGGCGTGTGGGTCTTGTCGGCCGTAATGGCGCCGGCAAGACGACACTGCTCAAGCTGATCCTCGGCCAACTCCACGCCGATCTCGGCGAAGTGCGGATTCCATCGGCTTGGCGGGTCGGTTCTGTCGCGCAGGAAGCACCATCGAGCGACATCAGCCTGATCGAGACGGTGCTGGCGGCCGATCCGGAGCGGGCGCAATTGCTCGCCGCGGCGGAAACCGAAACGGATGCGCACAGGCTCGGCGACATTCATCACCGGCTCGACGCGATCGATGCCTATTCTGCGCCTGCGCGCGCGGCCGGCATTCTCGCCGGGTTGGGCTTCCCGGCGGAAGACCAGGTTCGTCCTTGCCGCGAATTCTCCGGTGGATGGCGGATGCGTGTGGCGCTGGCTGCGATTTTGTTCGCCGCGCCCGACCTGCTGCTGCTCGACGAGCCGACAAACTACCTCGACCTCGAAGGCGTGATGTGGCTCGAGGATTATCTGCGCCGTTATCGCGGTACGGTTCTCATCGTCAGCCATGACCGCGATCTCTTGAACACGGCGGCAGAATTCATCCTGCATCTCGAGCATGGCCGCCTGAAACTCTACACCGGCAACTACGACACCTTCGCCGAAGTGCGCGCCATGCAACGCGCCAACGACATCGCCTTCAACAAGAAGCAGGAATTGGCGCGGGCGCACATGCAGGCCTATGTCGATCGCTTCCGCTACAAGAAGGAGAAGGCGCGGCAGGCGCAAACCCGCCTGAAGATGATCGCCAGGCTGAAATTCATCGATGTGCCACTCGACGAGCACATCGCGCCGATCCAATTGCCCAAGGCACAACCGGCAAGCCCGCCACTCATAACCTTCGGCAAGGCGTCGGTTGGATACGAAGAGGGCAAGCCGATCCTTTCGAATATCACCTGTCGCATCGATCCGGACGATCGCATCGCGCTTCTCGGCAAGAACGGCAACGGCAAATCGACCTTCGCCAAGCTGCTGGCGCAGAAGCTTGCGCTGATGTCCGGTGAAACCGTTCGCGCCAAGAAGCTGGAAGTCGGCTATTTCGCGCAGCATCAGCTGGAAGAACTCGACGGAAGCCTGACGCCGATCGAAACCTTGGCGCGCTACCGGCCGAAGCTGATCGAGCAGCAATTGCGTACAAAGCTCGGCTCGATTGGCCTGACGGCAGACAAGGCGTTGACGAAGGTCGGGCAATTGTCCGGCGGCGAACGGGCGCGGCTGATGCTGGCGCTGGCCGTGCTCGATTCGCCGAACATGCTGATCCTCGACGAGCCGACCAACCATCTCGACATCGATGCGCGCGAGGAGCTGCTCAGCGCGCTCAACGATTTCGAAGGCGCCGTCATCCTGGTGAGCCACGATCGCCGCCTGATCGAAGCGACAGCCGACCGGTTGTGGCTCGTCGCCAATGGCCGCGTCGAACCCTTCGACGGCGATCTGGAGGATTATCGCCGCTTCCTGTTGGCCGGTTCCGAACCCGAGCCCACGAAGCACGACACGCCGAAACAATCGAAGGAAGAGGCGCGGCGCGAAGCGGCTGAGCGGCGGCTGAGGCTCAAGCCGCTCAAGGACAAGATCGACATCGAGGAGAAGCACATCGCCTCCCTGAACATCGACCTCGCCAAGCTCGATGCCGTGCTCGCCGATCCGCTGCTCTTCGTTCACGATCCGGCGAAAGGGAGTTCGGTTTCCAAGAAACGCGCCGAAGCGTTGCGCAAGCTTGAAGCCGCCGAGGCGCGTTGGATCAAGGCCTCCGAGGAATACGAGCGCGCCATGGCCGCGGAGCAGGAGCAGGCCTAGACTCCGCGGCCTGGGGGATTCGCATGGCGCGTTCGAGCACGTCATCTCGTTGCTGTCGTTCGTTTATGCCATCGCCATCGCGCATTTGCTGACGACGGTGGCGCGCCTCATCGGCTCGCGCGAACGGGTGCGGTTCTCATGGTTCCATGCTTACTGGATGCTCAACGCGCTGCTGGTGCTGGTGGTCGATTGGGTGAGCTTCTGGGACATGCACAGTGTGCCGTCGTGGACGATGGCCAGCATCGCAGTCTTGCTGGTGCAAGCGTTCGTCGATTACATGCAGGCGGCGCTGGTGTGTCCCGAAATTCCGGCGGAAGGCACGATCGACCTCGTCGCCTTCCACAACACGCGCGCAAGCCGCTACATCGGCGCCTTCGCCATCACCTGCATCTGGGCCCTTGTCGACAATCTCTATTTCGGCGGCGGATACAATGTCGCGGCGTTCCTGATTCAGAACATCGTCGTTGTACCGCTCATTGGCGTCGCGATCTTCGCGACGGTTGTCCGGAAGCGCTGGGCGGACATTTGCGCGATCGCAATGCTCGTACCTATCTGGAGCTATTATCTGGTCGAGTTGCAGAGCGCGCTGAAATAGCTCAGGCCCTCAATGCCGACCGTGCTATGCCGCCCCATTCGCGCTGCGCCGAGCGGTAGTGCTTTGGGGCGCCATCGAGCGATTTCATGACCTGGCGATAGACGGCCTGTGCGTCGTCGCGGCGTCCAACCTTGTCGAGCAGTTGCGCGTAACGCAC
>DATIYG010000251.1:0-5023 GCA_035517755.1 Rhizomicrobium sp.
CGCAATGCCGAACGTGCGCGACTATGCGCGCATCCTGCACGACCTTGCGGTGCGCCGCGGCCTCATCCATATCGGCGAGGACATCGTCAACGCGGCCTACGAGGCGCCGCACGAGCGCCCGCCGCAGACCCAGATCGAGGAAGCGGAGAAGGCGCTCTACCGCCTGTCCGACACCGCCCGCTACGGCGAAGGGCCTCTCGACTTCGCGGAATCCCTGAAGCGGACCGTGGAACTGGCGGAACGGGCGCAGGCCCGGGGCGGGCGGATTTCCGGCGTCGCCACGGGCTTTTCCGACCTCGATTCCCTGCTCGGGGGCCTGCAGCCGTCCGACCTGATCATCCTCGCCGGACGCCCGGGCATGGGCAAAACCTCGCTCGCCACCAACATGGCCTTCCACGCCGCCCGTGCCTTTGTCGAGGACACGGAAGCCGGCAATGACATCTCGCGCGGCGCGCCGGTGCTTCTGTTCTCTCTCGAAATGGCGGCGCAGCAATTGTCGGCTCGTATTCTCTCCGAGCAGACCGAAATCGAGATGTGGAAGATCCGCAACGGCAAGTTCGCGGAGAGCGAGTGGGAGAAGTTCGTCCTCACCATGCAGGACCTTTCCACCCTGCCGCTCTACATCGACGACACCGGCGGCATTTCCATCGCGCAGATCGCGGCGCGTGCCCGGCGTCTGAAACGCGAGAAGAAGATCGGGCTTGTCATCATCGATCACATCCAGCTGGTGGCGCCGTCGCGCCGCGCCGAGAACCGGGTGCAGGAGATCACCGAGATATCGAAGGGCCTGAAGGTTCTCGCCAAGGAGCTGGACGTTCCCGTGATTGCGCTGTCGCAGCTGTCGCGCGGCGTCGATGCCCGCGATGACAAGCGTCCCGTCCTGTCAGACCTGCGCGAGTCCGGCTCCATCGAGCAGGACGCCGACGTGGTGATGTTCGTCTATCGCGAGGAGTATTACCTGCAATCGCGCGCGCCCGATCCCGGCACGCCGGAGCACGGCAAATGGATGGAGCGCATGGAGCGCTGCCACCGCCGCGCCGAACTTCTGATCGAAAAGCATCGCCACGGCGCGACCAACAAGATCGAACTGTTCTTCGACGACCGCTTCACGCGGTTCAGCAATCTCGCGACGGATGCCTGAGGCTGTTGTCTGTCACCAGTCGACGAAACCGTTGTCGTCGCTGTAGCCGTGCCACGGATCGAGCGCGGCCGGATTGTTGATCGTCATTTCCCCGGCATGCCGCAGCCGCCAGTGGGAGCGCTCCTGAAGTTCATATCCGGCCACCATGTCGGATTCGTCGCTGTATGCGCCGTAGCCGCCGTACATGGCGCCGCCGTAGCTTTCCGCTGCTTCGGCATATTCGCCATAGAACAGGTGATGCGAGGCGCTGCGATACTCGTAAGGCAGCACGGCGTTGGCGGTTACATATCCGCCGCCGTGCTCGACCTCGGCGTAGCGCCAGCGGCGATGGCCATGACGGGTGCCATACCGGTACGCATCCCAATGATGTTCGGTCTCGGCGCGCTGGCCGGATGCGCCGGTGTCGACGGCGGGCCGAAGCCCTGCTCCGCCCGACTGCGTTCCGCAATTGCAGGCCTGGGCCGGAGGCGGAGCTGCCGCTTGTTGCTGCACGGCCGGCTGCTGATCGCAGGCCGCCAGACACAGCATGACCACGAGCAGGGAGAACAGCGTCCGCATGGTTAGTGTTTCCTTAACGATCCTGCGCCAGTTTGAGACAGAAAGCGCCGCTGCGCCCGGGTCTTCCGCGATTGCGGTTAATGTTGGAGAGATCGGCAAGTGTTGGGGCCGCTCCGGACCGATGCAGAAAACAACATCAAATGCAGTGCGTTAGATCAAATGTGGAGCATTGGATTGCACGAACATGAACTCTAACAGGATTTACCGGCAGCGCGCCTTGAGGCCGGATGATCGAACTCGTTAATGTCTTTCGCCCCTGTCGAGAGTCGGCGCCCATGACCTATCAGCTCCAGTTCCTGAAGAAGAACGGCTCGCCGGCCTGCTTCATGTTCACCCAGTGCTCCAGCGACGAGCACGCCAAGGCGGTGGCGCGATCCATCCTGAAGCTCAAATTCGCCTCGGTGGACATCCTGCGCGGCGACGAGCTGATCTACCGCGAGAACAAGTACGCCAAGGGCTGGCTGAACTAGTCCTGCGTCACCCGCGCGGCAACGCGTGGCCTTTGATCCGCCCCATTGCCCTGTATTCTCCCGCTCCTCATGGGCAAGCCGGATTTCGAGACAGCGCGCCTGACTGTGCGGTTGGGCGCCATCGCCGAAAACTATCGCCGCTTCCGCGCGATGGTGAGCCGCGCTGCCGTCTCCGGCGTGGTGAAGGCCGATTCCTATGGCCTCGGCATGGCGGAAGCTGCGCACACGCTCGCGATCGAAGGCTGCGACACGTTCTTCGTTGCGCGGCTTGAGGAAGGGATCGCGCTCAGGTCGCTCGTTCCGCCCGCGCGCATCTTCGTGCTGGATGGCGCCGGCGAAGACACAGCGTCCGCGCTCGTCGCGCATCGCCTCACGCCGGTTCTGAATTCGCTGGACGAAATCGCGGCATGGTCCGCAGAGGCGGGTGCGCGGAATACGAAGCTCGATTGCGCCATCCATCTCGACACCGGAATGAGCCGGCTTGGACTCCCGGCTGGAGAACTCGCAACGCTGGCGGCGGAATGGCGTCAGCGGCTTGCGCATCTGAATGTCGTGTTGTGGATGAGCCATCTTGCCTGCGGCGACAATGCACAGTCCGCGATGAATGCGCAGCAGCGCGATCGCTTCCGCGCCGCACTCGCCCGATTGCCGCCGGCCCCGGCGTCGCTGGCCGCCTCAGGCGGAGCGCTGCTGGGCGCCGATTACTACTTCGATCTGATCCGTCCCGGCATCGGCCTTTACGGCGGCAACCCGCGCAGCCATGGCGAAAATCCCATGCGGGCGGCGGCGGCGCTGACCGGGAAAATCCTCCAGGTCCGCCGAATTGACAGGGGGGAGAGCGTTGGCTACGGAGCGACGTTCCGGGCGGGGCGTCCCTCGACGCTGGCAACGATTGGTTTGGGGTACGCGGACGGTCTCATGCGCGCGATCGGCAAGGACGGACACGCGGCCATCGCCGGCACGCGCATTCCCTTCGCGGGCCGCGTTTCCATGGACCTCGCAACACTCGACGTCACCGATATTCCCAACGTGAAGGTCGGCGACGAGGTCGAGCTCTTCGGCGACACGGTCTCGCTGGAAGAATTCGCGGGCAATGCCGGCACGGTGAATTACGAAATCCTCACGCGAATGGGCACGCGCGTGCCGCGCCATTACGAGGCGGCGCCGTGAATCCGCTGGCCGCCATCGGACGGATGACGCTTGCCTTCCTGGCGCAGACCGGCGCACTCACGCTGTTCACGACCGACGCAGTATCGGGCGTTTTCCGGCCGCCGATCTATTGGCGCCTGATCGCGCAGCAGATCATGCGCATCGGCTACTACTCGCTGCCGGTGGTGGGCCTGACCGCCTTCTTCACCGGCGGCGTCCTCGCCTTGCAGATCTACATCGGCGGCAACCGCTACGGCGCGGAAGCCTTCGTGCCGCAGATCGTGGTGCTGGGTATCACACGCGAGCTTGGCCCGGTGATCGCGGGCCTGATGCTGGCGGGCCGCGTGGCCGCCGCCATCGCCGCCGAGATCGGCACCATGCGCGTGACCGAACAGATCGACGCGCTGACCACGCTTTCCACGAACCCGATGAAGTATCTCGTCGTGCCGCGCATCGTGGCGGCAGTGATCTCGATGCCCATCCTGGTGGCCATCGCCGATTCCATCGGGGTGTTCGGCGGCTACATCGTCGGCACGGAAAGCCTCGGCTTCAACGGCTACATCTACATCAAGAACTCGGTCGATTTCGTCACCCATCAGGACATCACTTCCGGCCTGATCAAGGCGGCGGTGTTCGGATTCATCGTGGCGTTGATGGGATGCTACAGCGGCTTCAATTCGCGCGGCGGTGCGCAGGGCGTCGGCAATGCCACGACCAATGCCGTGGTGACCTCGTCGATCCTCATCCTTGCCGCCAACTACCTTCTCACCAACCTGCTGTTCTCGCGGTGAAAGCGATGGCGAGCAGCGTGGCGAAGGTGGAGCTCAAAGGTGTGAGGAAGCGCTTCGGCCCGAAGGTCGTGCTGGACGGTATCGATCTGCGCATCGAGCACGGGCAGTCGCTCGTGGTGATTGGTGGATCTGGCACCGGCAAATCGGTGATGATCAAGTGTGTGCTGGGAATCCTGCGCCCGGATGCCGGCCAGATCTTCGTCGACGGCGAAGAGGTGACGCGCCTGCGGGGCCGAGCGCGCGACGCCTACCTCAAGAAATTCGGCATGCTGTTCCAGGGCGCGGCGCTGTTTGACTCGCTGCCGGTCTGGGAGAACGTGGCGTTCGGTCTCATTCAGGGGCGCGGCCTTTCGCGCAAGAAGGCGCGCGATATCGCCATCGAGAAGCTGGCGAAGGTGGGCCTGGGCGCCGATGTGGCCGTGTTGTCGCCGTCGGAATTGTCGGGCGGCATGCAGAAGCGCGTGGGCCTGGCGCGCGCCATCGCCGCCGATCCGGAGATCATCTTCTTCGACGAGCCGACCACCGGCCTCGATCCCATCATGGCCGATGTGATCAACAATCTGATTGTGCGCACGGTGAAGGATCTCGGCGTCACCACACTCTCGATCACGCATGACCTCACGAGCGCGCGCAAGATCGCCGACCGCATCGCCATGATCTACAAAGGCAAGATCATCTGGAACGGACCCGTGGCCGAGATCGACCATAGCGGCAATCCGTATGTCGACCAGTTTATCCACGGACGCGCCGAAGGCCCGATCAAGATGGAAGTGCGGGCCTGAAAATGGCGGCCTGATCGCGATGAAGACATCGTGGACGGCAATAGCAAGTATCGTTGTCGCGTGGAGCGCGGCGCTTCTTGCATTGTATTGGTGGCAAGATCGGCGGCTATTGGATTGGGTTACAACGCTGCA
>DATIYG010000252.1:0-4581 GCA_035517755.1 Rhizomicrobium sp.
CTCAAACTCAAAACCCAGCCGTCATCGCCCGCTTTATGCGGGCGACCCACTTGGCCGGAGCAAATGTTCGGCAACGAATTGGGTGGCCCGGATCGCCTGTTCCGGCGACCGGGCCATGACGTATTTACTGCGCCAACTCCGAAGCCGTGTGCCAATTGCCATGCAGCCCGGGACGAAGGCGCAGCGGCAGGCGGATTGTCGCGACGGGGCCTTCGTCGATGTGCTGCGCGTCGAACACCAGAAGATCGGAGCGCATCTCCTTCAGCCGGTTGGCGAGGGCCACGAGATAGCCTTCGCCTTCCGGCGCGTTGGCGGACTTCGGGATGAAGCACGGCTCCTGAAGCGACGAGATCGGCCCGCACCACCACGACTTGTGTTTGCCGGTCGCCAGATCGACATGCGCGATGGTGTTCATGAAGAGGCCCATGCGCGAGAACTCGCTCGGCTTCTCCGGATCGCTCACCAGCAGATAGCCGTGGCGATAGGCCTCCGTGGCGTAGCGATCGTCGATGCGGGGAAATTCGCCGACCAGTTCGGTGAGGCGTTCCTGGCCAAAGCTGTCGCCGTTGGAGTCCATGTCCAGCGTCCAGCGCGTGAGGCGGGACTGGGCTTCCTCGGGATTGAACGGCTTGCCGTGCACGTCCGGGAAGAACGGGAACATGTTGTTCTTGGCGACCGGCGTGTCGAAATAGATCTTCGAGCCTTCGTTGAACGCATTCATCACGTGGCTGGCAAACAGGTTCGGCGCCTTGAACCAGCGGATGTCTTTCCCGTCCCCCTTGCGCGGCAGCACACCGACATAAACCGGCAAGGTCGTGTCGAAACCGAAATGCGGCATGCGGCGTTCGAGCCGCTCGGGCGTGGAGATCGACGGCACGATGTGGAAGACGGCGTAGTCTTCGGTCACGCCCCAATCGTGCATCATGCAGTAATAGGGCGCCTCGAACCATGTCTCGTGGACCACACGGCCGGATTTGTCGATCTCGTAGAATACGACATCGCGCGTCAGCAGGCCTTTCGCGGCGTAGCCGAACGCTACCATGTTGCCGGTGCGCGGATCGATCTTGGGGTGCGCGGTGAAGGTCGGCGATTTCATCGTGCCGCCGAAATCCCAGTAGCCGAGACTTTCGAGCGTGTTCGGGTCCATCGCGACCGGCGGGCTGTCTTCCTTCAGAGCAAACAGTTTTCCGCCGTGCGCCATGACGTTGGTGTTGGCGGTGCCGCGATAGCGGCCTTTGACGCTGGGATCGTCGTCTATGGGATTGCGGTAATGCGCAAACAGCGCGTGCCCGGCCTTGTTCTCCAGCTTCCACTTGTCCGTCTTCACCCAGCGATGCTTGAAGTCGACGCGGCCGTCCTTGAAGCGGAACTGCGACACCATCCCGTCGCCATTGAACCAGATGTCATCGCCCATCCTGGCCGGGAACTGTGGGTCCGGATGGACGCGGAAGAAGGCGCCGTCGATCCCGCTCGGGATGTCGCCCTCAACCTCGCAATCGGCGATGTCGGCTTCGAACCGCGCCGGCTGCATGAAGCCTTCGAAGTTCATCGTCTTTGCGAATTTGGCCATGGCATATCTCCTGTTCGAGCAAGTGTGCAGCGGCCATGCCGCGTTCGCAATTCCATCCGAAGCGGTGTATTCGCTCCCAGGCGAGCGTCATTTCCGTTCTGGCAGGGGAATCCCGTTTGGCATCGTTCGTCATCCTGTTTTTCGCCTGCGTCTGGGCCGGCGCGCAGAATGCTCTGGCCGGCGGCGGCTCGTTCATCACCCTGCCGTCGCTGATGTTCACCGGCATGGACGCGCGCGCGGCCAACATCACGTCCACGGTGGCTCTGTTTCCCGGACAGGTCGCAACGGGCTTGACAGGGCGCGCGCTCGTCACCGGTGCGGCGAACTTGCCCATCTGGATTCTGGTGACGATCAGTCTTGTCGGTGGCGCGCTCGGCGCGATGCTCTTGCTGATCACGCCGCCCTTGTTCTTCGCCCGTCTCGTGCCCTGGCTGGTGCTGTTCGCGACCGCCATCTTCGCCTGGGGCAGTTTCGGGCCCAAGCGGGCAGACCGCGTCCCTCTGAACCCGTGGGGAGCGGCGGGCGCGCAATTCCTCATCGCGATCTATGGCGGCTATTTCGGCGGCGGAATCGGCTTCCTGATGCTGGCGGCGCTTACGGCTGTCGGACTGGTGATCCGCAATGCGGGCGCTACGAAGAACATGCTTGGCGCGGTGATCAACGCGTCGGCGGTGGCCATCCTCGCCTTCTCGCCGGAAGTGCGCTGGCTTCAGGCTAGCGTTGCCTGTGTCGGTGCGATCATCGGCGGGGTAACCGGTGCGCTGATGCTGCAGCGGATCGACGAGCGCATCCTGCGCGCTGTCGTCGTCGTCATCGGGGTGGCGCTGACAATCGGACTGTTCGTGAAGGCGCGCTAGACGATCGCCGCTTCGGTCTTGGCGTGAATTTCCTCGCGCGTCACGCCCGGCGCCGTTTCCACGATCTTCAGCCCGCCATCCACCACATCGAACACCCCGAGATTGCTGATGATGCGCTGCACGCAGTGAACACCGGTGAGTGGCAGCGAGCACTGCTTCAGAAGTTTCGGCCGGCCTGCCTTGTCGGTGTGATCCATGATGATGACGCAGCGTCGCACGCCGGCGACAAGGTCCATTGCGCCGCCCATGCCCTTCACCAATTTGCCCGGCACCATCCAGTTTGCGAGATCGCCTTTCTCGCTCACTTCCATGGCGCCCAGGATGGAAAGATCGATGTGGCCGCCGCGGATCATTCCGAACGAGTCGGCAGACGAGAAATACGCCGTCTTCGGCAGCTCGGTGATCGTCTGCTTGCCGGCATTGATGAGATCGGCGTCGACCTCGTTGTCGCGCGGGAACGGCCCCATGCCGAGCATGCCGTTCTCGGATTGCAGCGTGACTTCCATGCCTTGCGGAATGTAGTTCGCCACCAGGGTCGGAATGCCAATGCCGAGATTGACGTAGAAGCCATCCTGCAACTCGGCGGCGGCGCGCTTGGCCATTTCTTCGCGTGTCCAGGGCATGTTCTTTGCTCCGCAAAGGCGAGTAGGGAGTGGCGAATAGCGAATAGAACCATTCGCTACTCGCTATTCGCTATTCGCGTGTCGTCCTTTTCTCAATCCGCTTCTCGTATTGCCCGCCCTTGATGATGCGGCTGACGAAGATGCCGGGCGTGTGGATGGTATCGGGATCAAGCGAGCCCACCGGAACAAGCTCCTCGACTTCGGCCACCGTCACCTTGCCGGCGGTCGCCATCATCGGGTTGAAGTTCCGCGCCGTCTTGCGATAGACGAGATTGCCTTCGGCATCGCCCTTCCACGCTTTCACGATGGAAAGATCGGCAATGAGGCCGCGCTCCAGAATGTAGGTCGCGCCGTCGAACTCCTTGTGCTCCTTGCCTTCGGCGATCAGCGTGCCGACGCCGGTCTTGGTGTAGAAGCCGGGAATGCCGGCGCCGCCGGCGCGGATGCGCTCCGCAAGGGTTCCTTGCGGATTGAACTCAAGCTCCAGCTCGCCGGACAGATACTGCTTCTCGAAGGTGTCGTTCTCGCCGACGTAAGAGCTCACCATCTTCTTGATCTGGCGCGTCTGCAGCAGCAGGCCGAGACCGAAATCGTCGACACCGGCATTGTTGGAGATGACGGTGAGATTCTTCACGCCGGAATCGCGCAAGGCCAGGATCAGGTTTTCGGGGATGCCGCACAGACCGAAGCCGCCGGACATGATCGTCATGCCGTCGAACAACAGGCCGTCCAGCGCGGCCTTCGCGTCGGGATAGACTTTCTTCATTGGTGGAACCTTGCTGGCCAACCAAGGACGGTTTGCCCCGATCCTGCTTCCGAGGCAAGCTTCAACAAAGCCATGGGAGGCAATGCCATGAGAATGACACTGGCACTGGCGACAACGGTTGTCGTGGCGACACCGGCATTGGCCATGGAACTGAACAGCGCCGACATTCATGACGGCATCCCGATCAGCAAGGAGCAGGTTTACACACGGTGCGGCGGCGGCAATGTCTCGCCAGCCCTGTCTTGGAGCGGCGCGCCCGCTGGCACGAAGAGCTTCGCCATCACCGCGATCGACATCAGCGTGCGTCCCCATCAGTGGTCGCACTGGATCGTGGTCGATCTGCCGCCAAAGACAGCATCCCTTGGCAAAGGCGCTGCTCTCCCGGCACCCGGCAAGGCGCTGATGACCGACTTCGGGGATGCGGCATATGGAGGACCATGCCCACCGGAGGGCTCTGGCGCGCATCGCTATGTTTTCACGGTCTGGGCGCTTCCCGGTGCGACCGCGAACATTCCCGCCAAGGCAAACGCGGAAGAATTGAGCGCATCACTGGCCAAGCAATCGCTGGCGCATGCCTCGATCACGGGAATTTACGAGCGCTAGGCCGGCACCTGCACTTCAGCAAGCCGGTCGACGGTGCGCAGCGGCGGGAACAGCCACATCCAGATGGCGACGACCGCCAGCGTGCCAAGTCCGCCGATGACGACGGACGGCACCGTGCCGAACCATGCCGCCGTGACGCCGGATTCGAATTCGCCCAACTCG
>DATIYG010000253.1:0-9860 GCA_035517755.1 Rhizomicrobium sp.
TCATAACTCGCATAGCCATCAGCGGTGCCGCCGACCATGAGCAACACCACATCGGGCATGAGCGTGGCGAGTTCGGCGGCGGTCTTCGCGAGTCCCGCAGACGCGATCAGAGCCGTCGCACCGCAATCGCGCACGATGTACTCGACTTCCGGCGGGGTCAGCCGCGACGAGATGCAGGTGAAGTAGAGGCCGGCGCGCTGTGCCGCCCAGCAGATCTCGAGGTAGCGGAGATTGTTCTCCATGAAGAGCGCGATGGCATCGCCCGGCTTGAGGCCGAGCTTGCGGAACAATTGTGCGCCCTGGTTGGAGCGCTCCTCCAGCTCGAGATAGGTGAGGCTCTCGCCGGAGCCCGCCATGATGATGGCGGGCTTGTCCGGCGTTGCTTGCGCGTGGATGGCAGGATGCATTGCCCGGCTGACAAACCTTTGCTGTCAGTTCACCGTAACGGCAACGCCCTTCGATGCAATACCGTTGGCGACGACCTCCAGCTTGCCGCTACCGGTCTCCATGGTCGCCGGCACGTCGAAATTCGTCGACACCGGAAGCTTGCCGGTCGCCACCGCCATGGTGCTGTGGCCGTGCGTGCGCGCATAGAACACGTGGCTCGTCGAATCCATGGTGATGCGCACCAGCGGATAATTGGTGTGCGAGTCGAATTCGTCGCCCAGCGACGCGCCTTGCGACAATCCGTTAAACTGCCGCCCGCTCACCTGATAAGTCTGCCCGCGCGTCAGCGTGGTGGGAACGCTGTCGATCTTGGGCGCCCACGCTTTCTGCGGCTTTCCGTCCGGCTGATACACAGTGGCGCCGCCGATCAGCACTTCGCCTGTCGGCAGGTTGGTGAGATTGCCGCCGGCCGACCCCGTCCGCGTCATCGTCGTACCGTCGGATTCGTAAAGCGTGCCGGTGGAGCTTTCGATCAGCACATTGCCGCTCGGCAGGATGGTGACCGGCGCGTCGAAGGAATCCTGGCCGCGGGGAAAATCGGGGCCCGGCGTCCAGTGGCCCGTGGGATCCCCCTTTGACGGCGGCGAATAGATGGAGGTGTGCGCGATCGTTTCGCCTTCAGGCAGCGATCCCGCCGCGAACACCGTGCCGTCGGGGCGGAGCACGCTGCCGCCCACTTCACCCGGGGGATCGTAGCATTTGCCTTTCGGTCCATAGGGAATGCAGGTGCCGCAGCAATTCTGCGGGCCGCGCAGATCGACAATCGTGCTGCCGGCATCGACCCACTTGCCCTTGTCCGGCACGTAGCGCTCGGATTGCGGATGATCCTTCACGTCGAAGGTGAGGATCGTTCCGTCGGGGAGCAGGCTCCAGCCTTCCTCCGCATTGAAATCATGCTTGTGCGACGACGGAAGCTCCGACCACTGCATCGTGGTGGGATCGAACGCGTAAACTCGCTTGGTGAACTTCTCGCCGACCACGAAGCGTCCGTCCGGGAGAACGTTTGAGGGGGAGTCGCCAATGAAGGCCGGCTGCTTGGCGGGCGTGATGTCGGTCCAGGTGTTGGCGACAGGATCGTAGATCGCGCTTTGATTGGTGAAGGAGAATTCGTCGAAATTGTATTCGCCGCCGGCGATGATGAGGCGTCCATCGGCGAGAACGGACTCCGCCATCGCATCCGGCGAATAGTTCGACGGCAGGCTCGCGACTTGCGTCCATGTGCCGTTGACGTAGCTGCCGTGATTGTCGGGCGTGAGCTTCCACCAGTCCTGTTCGTTGAAGCCTTGCCCCAGCACCGTGCCGTCCGTCATCAGCATGGTGACGAAGGCGCCGTCCGGTGCCTGATGCGTGAGCTGTTTCAGCGTGGCCGCCTGTGCAGCCATGGCTGCAAGACACGCGGCAAGGCACAGTGCGGAAGCGCGGCGCATGAACATCCCCTCTCGATGCCGATGAGCGCCGACTTTGTGATGCGGCGCGTGCCCGGTCAAGACGACGTGAATGTTTCCGTCTGGAGGTGCGAAGCCTATTCGGCGGGAACGACGCGCGAAACGCGATCGCTCGGAAGGAACTGCACGGCGGCGAGCGCCAGGGCGGCAAGCAAGGTCAACGTGCCGAACAGATAGAGAAAGTGCGCGCCCGGATTGTAGAGACGCGCCACCAGCCAGACGCCCAGCGGCGTGCCGATTGCCGACAAGCCATAGCGGATGCCGAACACCATGCCGCGGCGCGAGGCCGGCGTGTATCGCGCCAGCAGCAGGGTTTCCAGCGGCGCCATGGATTCGAACACCAGCACGACCAGAACGGCCGCAATGGCCACGCTCCAGCCGCTGCTCGCCGCCACCAGCGGGAAGGCGACGCACAGAAGGACAAAGGTGATGGTGTAGGCGCGCACGATGCTGCTGCGGTCGCCGAAATGCGCCCCGGCGAATTGTCCCGCCGCTCCCAACAGCTGAATGGTTCCGGCGACCAATCCAACAATGATGATGCTGCGTGCACCGGCGATGCTGTTGAGCTGCACGAGCTTGGGCAGCGCCGCGCCGAACGCGGCGTAGACGGCCAAGGTGATCGTCATGGTGAGCGCCAGCACCGCAAAGGCGCGCGTCATGTCCGAGCGATGCGGAACTTCAGCGTGCGGCGTGTGATCGTCGGCGCGATCGACGATGCGGCCGGCGAGATGGAATCCGATCAGCACCAGTCCAATGGCAAAGGTGAGAATGCCCGGTGCGATGAACGCCATGCGCCATCCGGCGAATTGGGCGAGGCCCGCCGCCACCACCGGCCCCAACGCCACGCCGATGCTTCCGGCGACGCCGGTGATCGCGATGGCACGGCCACGCACGCGCGCATGCTTCACAACCCACGAAAATCCGACCGGGTGGTAGATCGAGCCCGACAGTCCCAGCAGCGCGAGCGCGCCTTCCAGTTGGCCGGTGGTCTTCGCCAACCCGCACAGCACTCCCGCCGTGCCGAGGCCCAGGAAGCACAGCACCAGAACCTTCGTCTCGCCGATGCGGTCGGCGAGCCAGCCGGCAACCGGCGAACCCAGGCCGATCAGCATGGCGCCCACGGTCCACAGCGCGATCAGCTCGTTGTACGGCACATGCCAGACGGGCGAGATCACCAGCACCAGCGTGGCGTAAAGCGCGATCAGGATGTGGTGCATCCCGTGCGCGGCGCTGGCGAAGAACAGGACCGGAAACGGGGCCGACAGACGCACGACTCGACTTCTCCTTGTGTGCGGGGGAGGCTAATGAAAGCGCGGACGGTCTGCCAGCGAAGTCCGCGCATGGCAGACCGGCGGCAGTCGAGGGGGATTCATCATGGCTGTGGTGCGCATCTGGCTGCTGGGGCTCGTGGCGCTTGGGATGTGGTTCGTCTGCCTGTGGGGCAGCGAGCCGCACAAGCCGGCGGTCGTTTCGCCGACCGGCACGGCGTTCTCCGTCGACAATGCGGAGCATGTGCTGGCGCGCGTGCTGGGACCCGAAAAGCCGCATCCGGTTTCGAGTCCGGAAAATGCCGCGGTGCGCAACCGCATCCTGAAAGAGTTCGCCGCGCTCGGCGTGCCGGCGCACACCTACACGGCCTTCACCTGCAACGAGCAGGACGCGCGCAAGTTCGGCCTGCTGCCCTGCGCGACGGTGACGGACATCATCGCTGACGTTGTGCCTGGCGACGGCAAGGCCATCGTGATGCTGGCGCATTACGACTCCGTGCCGGCCGGGCCCGGCGCGTCGGATGACGAGTCCAGCGTCGCCACCATTCTGGAAACCGTGCGCGCGCTGAAAGCGGCGCATGGGACGTCGCGGCACCCGGTGATGGCGGTGATCACCGACGGCGAGGAGGCGGGGCTGCTCGGCGCCAATGCGTTCCTGCAGAACGCGGCGTTGAAGGCGCGCGTCGGCGCGGTGGTGAATGTGGAAGCGCGCGGCACGCGCGGCGCCAGTCTTCTGTTCCAGACGAGTGCCGGCGATTCGAAGCTGATCGATCTCTACGCGCGCTCGGTGCCGTTCACTTCGACCAGTTCGCTCTATGCCGAGATCTACAAGTTCCTGCCCAACGACACCGATCTCACGCTGTTCCTCGCTGACGGATTCCCGGCGTACAATTTCGCATTCTCCGAAAACGTCCGCTACTACCATTCGCCGTTCGATACGCGCCGCAATCTCAGCCGTGCCACGCTCAAGATGCATGGCGACAATCTGCTGGGCGTCGTGCGCTCGCTGCAACAGACGGACTTTGCAGCGCTCAAGGGAAGCAACGACGTCTATATGAGCGTGCTGGGCCTGTGGCTGCCGCGCCTGCCGGCGGCGTGGGCGCTGCCACTTTCGATCCTGTGCTTCGTGGTGATCGCGATCGCCGGATGGGTGACGCGCAAACGCGATGGCACAGACGGTCCGATGTGGAGCGCAGTGCTCATGCCGCCTGCGCTGCTGGCAGGATGCGTCGCCATCGGATTCGCGCTCGCCTTTGTTGCGCAGACGATCTCCGGAATGCCCGATCCCACCTACGCCTATCCGCTGCCGATGCGGATCGCGCTCGGCCTTTCGGTCTGGGGCATGACGATGCTGGTCGCACGCATGACCTCGCTGCACGGTGCCGCAACATCGGCCTGGCTGTGGATGGCCGGTCTTGCCGTGGTCAGCGCTGCCACTCTGCCTGGATTGAGTCCGTATTTCCTGTTCCCGTCCATTGTCGCCGCGGTTCTGTTGTTTGTCGCCGCGTTCGTGCCGGGCAAATGGGACGGCTTGTTCGGCCGCGTCGCGATCTTCATCGCGGCGCTTGCGGCGTTGCTGTCGTGGATGCCGCTGGTGGTGAACGGCGAGACGCTGATGGGCTTGCGCCTGCACCCGCTGTTCACGGTGCCCGCCGCCTTCGGTCTGATGACTCTGGCGCCGCTGATCGCCGCTTGGCCGCGCCGCCATCTGAACTGGCTGTCGTGCGAAACGTTTGCCTTCATCGCCGTGGCGGCCGTGACGATCCTTGCCGGGTTGCATCCGGCTTACAGCAAGGCATCGCCACAGCGGCTGAACCTCATCTATTTCGAGAACGCCAAATTGCCGGCACGCTGGATCGCCGACACATCGTGGAAAGCGAAAGCGCCCGAACCGATCTCGGCACCGTTGCGCAAGGCCGGCGGATTCAAGCGCGACGCCGACGCGTATGCCGGATTGCATCTCGGTGCCGGCGATGTCGCGCCCGCCGGTACGCCGCGCTATCCGCTGCCGACGGCAACCATCGTCAAGGACCAAGTGGAAAACGGCGTGCGCCATGTGGCGCTCCGGCTGCAAGGGTCGGATGCGACGGACGCCATGTTCCTGATAGTGCCGAAGGAGGCGCAATTGGTTTCGCTGGACATGCGCGGCCAGCGCATCGCGCCAGCGAAATCCGGCGATCTGCGCGTCATTTGTGCCAGCCGCGACTGCAACGACGTCACGTTCGGACTTACGCTGCGCAACGCCGGTCCCGTGACGCTGAAATTTGCCGAGCGGCGTTATGGACTGCCGGCGTTCGGCGCCAAGCTCGCCGCCGCGCGTCCGCTGTGGGCAATGCCGTCGCAGTCGGGCGACGGTGTGTTCCTGGCGAATGAGGTCAAACTTACCTCCCCTTGAAAAGGGGAGGTCGATGCGCGCAAGCGCATCGGGTGGGGATCACGATCAGGGACGCAGAATGATCCCTCCCCGGATCGATTCGCGATCCGACCCCCCCTTTTCAAGGGAGGGTTGATCACACATCCACATCGCCGGCGGCGAACTGGGCGTTTTCCTGGATGAACTGGAAGCGCAGTTCGGGCTTCTTGCCCATCAGGCGTTCGACCAGCTTGTCGGTGTCCTTCTTCGCATCGTCCGGGACTTCGACCTGGATGAGCGTCCGCGCGCCGGGCTTCATGGTCGTTTCCTTGAGCTGCGACGGCAGCATTTCGCCGAGACCCTTGAAGCGTGAAATCTCCACCTTGGCGTTGCCCTTGAAGGCCGTTTTCAGCAGCTGATCGCGATGCCGCTCGTCGCGGGCGTATTCCGTCTTGCCGCCATGTGAGAGGCGATAGAGCGGCGGCATGGCGAGGAACAGGTGTCCGCCTTCGATCAATGCCGGCATTTCGCGATAGAAGAAGGTAAGCAGCAGCGAGGCGATGTGCGCGCCGTCGACATCGGCGTCGGTCATCACGATCACGCGCTCATACCGCAGATCGTCCTCGCGATAGCGGGTGCCGGTGCCCACGCCAAGCGCCTGCACGAGGCTCGCCAGTTCCGCGTTCTGCTCGAGCTTTCCGGCGGCCGCGCTGGCCACGTTGAGGATCTTTCCGCGCAAGGGAAGCACGGCCTGCGTCGCCCGATCGCGCGCCTGCTTCGCCGACCCGCCAGCGCTGTCGCCTTCGACGAGAAAAATCTCCGTGCCGCCGGGCGCATCGCGCGTGCAATCGGCGAGCTTGCCTGGCAGGCGCAGCTTGCGCGTCGCAGCCTTGCGCGAGACTTCGCGCTCCTGCTTGCGCTTGAGCCGCTCATCTGCCTGATCGATGACGAACTCGAGCAGTTTGCCCGCTTCCTGCGGGTTCTGTGCCAGCCAGTGATCGAAATGATCGCGCATGCTGTTCTCGACCAGTCGCTGCGCATCGGGTGTCGACAGCTTCTCCTTCGTCTGCCCCTGGAATTCCGGCTCGCGGATGAAGATGGAGAGGACGCCGCATGCAGCAGCCATCACATCGTCCGGTGTGATGTTGGCAGTCTTGCGGTTGTTCACGCGTTCGCCATGCGCTCGCAGAGCCTTCGTCAGGGCGTTGCGCAAGCCCTGCTCGTGCGTGCCGCCGGCCGTCGTGGGGATGGTGTTGCAGTAGGAATGCACGAACGGATCAGCCATCGGCACCCACGCCATGGCCCATTCCACCTGCGGCCGTTTCCCCTTCGACTCCGCTTCCGGCGGCCCGAAGAATTCGCGCGTCACCATCTCCTTGCCGGAGATCTCGCTCTTGAGGAAATCGAGCAGGCCGCCCGGGAAGTGCAGCTTGTCTTCCGCCGGGGTTGCGCTGTTCGCCTTGAGCAGCGACGGATCGCACGACCAGCGGATTTCCACACCGCGGTAGAGATAGGCCTTCGAGCGCGCCATGCGGTAGAGCTGCGCCGGCGAGAAATGCGCATCGCCAAATATCTGCGTGTCCGGCTTGAACGTAACGGTCGTCCCGCGGCGATTGACGGCGCCGAGATCTTTCAGTTTTCCCACTGCCTTGCCGCGCGCGAACTTCATCACATGGCCGCGGCGGTCGCGCGCAACGTCCACTTCCATCCATTCCGACAGTGCGTTCACCACGCTGGCGCCGACGCCGTGCAATCCACCGGATGTGTCATAGACCTTGCCGCCGAACTTCCCGCCGGCATGCAGCGTGGTCATGATCACTTCCAGCGCCGATTTGTTCTTGAACTTGGGATGTGGGTCGATCGGAATGCCGCGGCCATTGTCGCGGATCGTCAGCACATCGTCCGGTTGCACCTCGATCTCGATGCGGGTGGCGAATCCGGCGACCGCTTCGTCCATCGAGTTGTCCAGGATTTCGGCCGCAAGGTGATGCAGGGCGTGTGCGTCCGTGCCGCCGATATACATGCCGGGCCGGCGCCGGACCGGCTCCAGGCCTTCCAGCACCTCGATGTCCTTGGCAGTGTAGCCCTTGGAAGACGAGGCGGCGGCTCCGTCGAACAGGTCGGTCGTGTCTTTGGTCTTGCGGGCCATGGGTGCGTTTCGCGATTCGGAAGTAAACGAAGCTTAACCAAACGTGCCCTGCTGCATATGGGTACGCGTGGCCGGGAAATCATTTGTCTGCGGCGGGATTGCCGTCGCGCAGCGAGGCAAATGCCTAAGCAATTCTTAGGATACGGCCCGTAAAAATGCTGTGGGAAGTTGGCAGGCGGGTTGTCACAGGTGGGTTACGGTCAGCGCCTCAAGATCCAGAGAAGCGCGGACGTTCGCGTACTGAAATCGCAGCTCGATCTCATCGCGGCCGTGGTGCATTCGTCGCGCTTGATCAGCCCGGCCTGGGCGATGATCGTGTCGTTGGTGGGATCGGACCTGTTCGGCTATTTCGGCCACCGCTCCGTGTACATCACGGGGCTGGGCGCGGCGCTGATCACTGGCGTGATGTTTGCCGGCGACCGTGTGGTTGCCACCTACGAGCAGGACACCGCCACCAACCCGACCGCCGACCGGTTGCAGGCATGGTTCGGAAAGTTCGCCGTGCTCCAGATCGCGATCAGTGCCGCGTGGGGCATCCTTCCCTGGGTGGTGTGGGATCCCGCCAACCAGCTCAATCACGTCCTGCTTGCAGCAACGGTGGTGTGCGTGTTCTCCGGCTTCGTCGTGACCCGCGCAAGCCACATGGACATGTTCATCGCCACGCTCATCCCGATCGTCGCCCTGACATCGATGCGCCTGCTGTTCGGCGGCTCGTGGCTCGACATCGCACTGGCCGTCATGATGCCGATCTATGCGTTCCAGCTGTTCTTCGACGGACGCCGCATGACCTACCGGATGGACGAGGACTCCCGGCTGCGCTTCGAAGTCGAAGACCTTGCCCGCGAGCTTGAAGACGCGCGTGACGAAGCGTTGCGCAAGCGCTTCGAGGCGGAAACGGCCAATGCGTCCAAGACCGCATTCCTCGCCAATATGAGCCATGAGCTGCGCACGCCGCTGAACGCCATCCTCGGCTTCTCGGAAATCATCGCCAAGGAATGCTTCGGCGCCGTCGGCTCGCCCCGCTACAAGGAATATGCCGGCGACATTCACGCCTCGGGCTCGCACCTGCTGAGCCTGATCAACGACCTGCTCGACGTGGCGAAGATCGAAGCCGGCCGCATGGAGATCGAGCCTGAGCCGCTCGATGCGCGAAAGATTTTCGACACGACACTCAAGATCATCGGCGCCAAGGCGCGCGAACGCAACCAGCAGCTCGTCATCGAGGTCGATCCTTCGACGCCGCAGCTGTGGGCGGACGAGCGGGCGCTAAAGCAGATTCTCATCAACCTGGTCTCCAATGCCGTGAAGTTCACGCCGGAAGGCGGCCGCATCGACGTTGTCGCCGGCCGCGCCCGCGGCGGCGGATTCCAGATCATGGTCCAGGACAACGGGCCCGGAATTCCGCGCGACAAGCTCGACCGGATCTTCAAGCCGTTCAGCCAGGTGGACAATCGTTACGATCGGCAAGGTGGTGGGACGGGGCTGGGGCTTGCTCTCGTGCGTGGCCTTGCCGAATTGCACGGCGGCCGCGCCTGGATCGAAAGCGAACACGGCCATGGCTGCCGCGCCTATGTCGTGCTGCCGGTGCCGGTGTCCGGTGCTGCTGCCGCGGGCGATCGCGAGCCGGTTGCGGCCTAGGCGCGCGCCGGGGCTTTCGCGAACAATGCAAGGCCGGTAACGGCCAGCCACAGGAACCACGCCCCGAACAGCGCGCGCTGGGCGATGCCGATCACCGGATGCACGGTGTGCCAGAGCGATCCGCTTGAATCGAGCGAACTCAGGTTCAGTCCAATAGCAATCCAGACGGCCACGAACATGATCCAGGAAAACGCAACGATGCCCTTTGCGTGCGGATCGCGCCGCCATGTCAGCGCGAAGGCGAGTGGCGCCTGATAGCCGATCAGTTCGGAGATTCCGAACACATTGTGCATCGGATGCGGGAACGAAAAGATGCCGACGCCCGCCAGCGAAATCGCCATGCAGCCCGTCACGTACGCGGCGAGCGAAGAATGGCCGCCTGCGATGGATGGACCGCGCAGTGCGACTGCGAAGACGAGAATGCAAACCGCCACCGCGACTGCCATGATCGTGAACGGCATCTGCACCGGCGAGCCCACTTCGCCGATCTCGCTCATCGTCTGGTGCACGTGACTGTAGCCAGGGACCATCGTGGCCAGCACTGCGACTCCCAGCACGAA
>DATIYG010000254.1:0-5165 GCA_035517755.1 Rhizomicrobium sp.
GCGTGAACGCATCGATGCGCTTGAGCATGTAGTCAAAGGCCTTTGCCACTTCATTGTGGCGTGAGAGTTTGCTCCGCTCCCGCTTCATCCAATCAATGAGACCGTTCACCAGCGGCGCGATATCTTTGCGGCGCGCGGCTAAGCGCTGTTCGGGTGAGGAGCCGTTGATCGTGCGCTCCAGCGCAAAAATCGCGTCGAACTTCTGCACCGCCTCGAAAGCGATCGGCGAGATCGTACTCGGCTTGCCTTTGCGTGCCTTCGATGCAACGTCAGCAAGCTCGAACAGCTTGCGTCGCGCATGCGCCTTATCCAGAGTTCTGGATAAGGCGCATGATCTGGAGCACATTTTTATGTGGAGTGGCTGTGTATTAACCGGTTTTTGGCGCCCGGAGCACATCACATCAGGGGGGCGGACTCCGCATAATCCTCACAGCGTTGGCGATTACCGACGTGTGAGGGGGCAGCATTGCAGATTCCGCTGCGGACGCGGTCGACGGTTGAGGCGTACATCGCCAACCGGGAATGGCGTGATGCCCACTTGTCAGCATGCCCGTTGCACGCATCTGGCGGCTGCTCCTTTTCCCGCCACGGCAGCTATGCGCGCGTAGCGCCGCAAGGGCTACGCATCGCTCGGTGGTACTGCCCCGAAGGGCGTCAGACGTTCAGCCTTCTGCCGGACTTTCTTGCAGCCCGGCTGCCGGGCCTGCTTGATACGATCCAGACTTGCGTCGCGGTGGTGCAATCGGCCAGGAGCATGGAAGCCGCCGCCGATCTGGTTCGCGGGCCGGAAGTGACATTGGCGGGGGCGATCCGCTGGCTGCGCCGCCGCGTGCAAGCTATCCGAACCGGGATCGCCGCCGTCGTCGATCTCATGCCGGAACTGCCAGTCGACATCGGCATCGGCCAAACTGGCTTTCTTCGCGGACTGCGCCGATCGCTCCCGATGTCGGTTTTAACCTACGTTCCCGCGCCGCTCGGATTCGGGGCGCGCAATCAAATCGGCAATGTGCACGATCAACACGAGGTGGGGCCTGACCAATCAGCTTGGTCTGGGTACGGTGGTGCATCATGCGACGCCAACCGCCACCACCGATGCCAGCGGCAGCAATACCCACCGTGGACGGCATGTTCAGTGTCTGGCACGCGGACCGCTGCGTCCAAGATGCCAGCGCCCACAATTACATCCGATGGATCAAGTGGTTTCGCTTCTATGTCAATTGCCTCGGATTGGAGGAACGGGCGGAGCTGACGCAAGAGGGCGCTTGCCGTTTCGCCGAATGGTACGGACGGCACCGTCGCGTCGACCACAAAAAGATGGCGCGGGCGCAGACCGCTCTGCATGCGCTCAACCGCGTTTACGAGGTCATGGGGCTCCACCCACCGAAGTGGTCCGCTCCCCGGCCGCCGGTTCGTCCCGCTTCAGCCTTGCTACAGGAGTACGCCGACTATCTTGCCCGTCATCGGGGCAGCCCGCCGGTGACGGTGCAGAAACGGCTGACCCATGTCGGCAGGCTTCTCGAACATCTCGCCGATCGCGACAAGACCTGGTCGACGATGGCGCTCGCGGACATTGACGACTTTCTGGTGGACCTCGCCCAGCGTTTTGCGCGTGCGACTGTCGCCGATATTGCTGGAAGCGTTCGCTCATTCAGCCGGTTTCTGCTGGCGACGGAGCGGACTTCCGTCGCGCTTGCCGATTCGGTCATTTCGCCGGTGCCGCCACGGTTCGAACGCCCACGCCGATCATTGCCATGGGAGGACGTGCAGCGCCTTTTGCGTGTGGTAGACACGTCGACCGCTCGTGGTCTTCGCGATTACGCTCTTCTCCTATTGATGAGCACCTATGGGCTCGGCGCCGGCGAGACGATCCGACTGCAATTCGACGATATCGATTGGGTCGCTGGTACCATCCTGGCGATGCGGCCAAAGACCGGCGTGGCCTTCACGCTTCCTTTGTTGCCAGCGGTCGCCGAGGCGCTGGCGAGGTACCTGCACGATGGTCGGCCACGGAACACTCCGACCCGGCACGTCTTCATCAAGATGATGACGCCGTTCGAGCCACTGAGTTGCTCGTCGGCGATCCGCCATATCCTCGTCAAGCATGCCAAGGCCGCGGGCCTGAACGCGCCCTATCTTGGCAGCCATGTGCTGCGTTACTCGAACGCGGCGCGTCAAGTCGATCTCGGGATACAGCCTCGGGTGCTTTCAGATCTTTTCGGTCACCGGGATTCGGAGTCGATTTCCGCCTATGTCCGGATCGCCACTGAGACGCTCCGCGACATCTCATTGCCGGTGCCAACATGACGACGGTGACTGCCGGCCGTTTGGTCGAGGATGCGCAGGAGTTCTTGCGCTTCAAGCGGGCGATGGGAATCCCCTATCGGCGCGGAGAGTTCGTCCTCGCCAGCTTCGTCCGCTTTGTCGCACAACGATGGGGCAATGACGGCGAAGTCGAACTTCGCGATGCGATTGCGCGATGGTGCGCGCGAACCGCCGGGCGCAAGGCCGTCACCTTGGGCAACGAGTTCGGCGTCGTGCGGCAACTTTGCCTGTTCCGTCGCCGCCACGATCCGACGAGTTACGTGCCGGAACATGCACTTGCGCCGGTCAAGGAGTCGACGTTCCTGCCCTACATCTTCAGCCACGACGATGTGCGGCAGATCCTGGCTCTGGCCAGTTCCCACCGGGGCCGCTTCATCTGGGCTGCCATGCTGCGCACACTCATCCTGGTGCTTTACTGCACGGGGCTGAGACTGGGCGAGGCAGTCCGGCTGCGCACGGCCGACGTCGACCTTGATCGCGGCATCCTCAAAGTCCAGCACAGCAAAGGCCGCTCGCGCGTCGTCGCCATTCGGCCGGATCTGGTCGCTGAGTTGCGTCGCTACGGCGTCGAACGGCAAAAGCTCCTCGACAAGCGCCGACGGCACGACCAGGAAGCATTCTTTCTTCGGCTCGATGCCTCACCGTTGAACATCTTATCGGCGTCAGAGGTGATCCGCCGAATGTTGCGACAACTCGGGCTCAAGCCGCCGGCGGGACGTGTCGGCGCGCGCCCGTACGAATTCCGGCACGCCTTTGCCGTCCATCGGCTCACGGCTTGGGCGGAGGAAGGTGTCGATATCCACGCCAAGCTACCGTTGCTGTCGGCGTATCTCGGTCACCAGAACATCATGGGGACAGAGGTGTATTTGAAGGCGACGCCGCAACTATTGGAACTGGCCAGCGAACGGTTCGAGCAGCACCTCTATCATGCGCGGCCGCCGCAATGACGCGGACGGCCAGCGGTGAGCTGTTCGCGCTCGTCGAATCTTTCTTCATCGAGTATCTGCCGCGCCAGAGAGGGGCAAGCTCCCACACCATTCGTGCCTACCGAGATACGCTGAAGCTGCTGTTCGAGTTCATCGCACAACGCCTTGACAGAGACCTCTCGGCGCTGGTGCTCGAGGCTCTCGACGCGAACGCGATCGCTGCCTTTCTCGATCACATCGAGGCCCGCCGCTCGAACTCTGCATCGACGCGCAACTGCCGGCGTGCCGCCATCCGCAGCTTCTTCAAGCATCTCTTGCGCAATGACCCGCCCCGCTCGATGCAGTATTCCCGTGTCCTTGCCATTCCATCCAAGAAGGCCCGGCAACGGCCATCGATCTATCTCGAAGCCGACGATGTGCGCGCAATCATCGCCAGGCCGGATCGGCGAACCCACGACGGATGGCGCGATTACACGCTGCTGTTATTCCTCTACAACTGCGGCGCTCGGGCAGCCGAGGTCACAGCCGTGCAATGGGCTGATCTCCAGCTCACCTCACCGCGGCAGGTGCGGCTTCACGGCAAGGGCAGAAAGGAGCGCTTGCTGCCATTGTGGCGCGAGACCGCCGACGCCTTGCATCGACTGCGCGGCACGACGATGAGCGCCGACCAGCAGCACGTCTTCGTCAACCGCCACGGCCAACCGCTGACCCGCGATGGTATCGCCTACATTCTGCGGAAATACGCATCAGCAGTCGCCAAGGAGCGGCCGACGCTTGCCCAGAAGCAAATCACGCCGCATGTCCTCCGCCATAGCTGTGCGGTGGCGCTCCTGCAATCCGGAACCGACATCACTGTGATCCGAGATTATCTCGGGCATGCCAGCGTCGGTACGACCGGCCGCTACATCACCATCAACCTTCAGATGAAACGCGATGCCATGGAGACGTTCTGGCGGCACTCAGGGATAGAGCCAGCAAACGCCAAGCCATGGAAGCCCAAGCCGAACCTCCTCGCCTTTCTCCAGTCGCTCTGATTGGCTCGGTTTTTTATGCGGAGTCTGTCGCGCCGCTGTCATCGGCGGGTGCCGGTATGATTACAACGACTCCACATAAAAATGTGCTCCAGATAATGCGCCTTATCCAGAGTTCTGGATAAGGCGCACGCGCGACGGAAGTTCTTCGACGTGGCGCGGCTTGACAAAGCGCCGATCGCGATCGAAGCGGTCGCGCGCATCGATGCGCTGTTTGCGATCGAGCGCGACATCAACGGCAAGCCGCCGCCGGAACGTCGGCGCGGGCGCGCCGAACACAGCCGGCCGCTGGTCGCCGAATTGAAGATGTGGCAGCAGGCGCAGCGGGCGAAACTGTCCGCCCACAGCGAGACCGCCAAGGCCATCGCCTACTGCCGTAATCGCTGGAGCGGCCTCGTCCGCTTCCTCGACGACGGCCGCCTGTGCATGACGAACAACGCCGCCGAGCGCGCGCTGCGCTGCGTCGCTGTCGGCCGCCACAACTGGACCTTCGCGGGATCGGACGAAGGCGGACGGCGCGCCGCTGCCATCTACACGCTGGTCGAGACCTGCAAGCTTTGCGATGTCGATCCGCGGGCGTGGCTGGCCGACGTGCTTGCCCGACTGAACGATCATCCGGCGAGAAGGATTGTGGAGTTGCTGCCTTGGAACTGGAAACACGATCGCATCATGGTGGCAGCATGAAGGACGAGATTGTTCGCGTCGCCATCACCCTACTCGATGTCGATCCCGCGATCTGGCGCAGGGTCGAGGCGACGGCCGGCATGACGCTCGAAGGCCTGCATGATGTCATCCAGACCGTCATGGGCTGGGCCGACTATCACCTGCACCACTTCCAGTTCGGCGAGGTCATGTATGGCATGCCCACGCGCGAAGACCGCGACAT
>DATIYG010000255.1:0-3088 GCA_035517755.1 Rhizomicrobium sp.
TGGCGATGGCGGAGTCCTTCACCGACTTGAACAGCGCGGCCATGATGAGGAACAGCAGCAGCACGGCTAACCCGAAATTCTTGCCCATGCTCCATAGCGCGTTGTTGAGGTGGTTGGCGGCCGCGCCATAGGTGACGGTGCCGTCGGACGGCAGCAGCTTGCGGATCTCCGGCTCGATCTCCGTCTTGACGATCTGCATCACGTCCTGGAGCGCCATGCCGCGCGGTGGCGTGAGGTTGAGCGAGATAGTGCGCCGGCGATCCAGGCGATAGGTGCCGCTCGGCGCCAGCGTCCGCTTGATATCGACGACGTGCTCGAACGGCACCACTCCACCGTTCGGTGTCGCGATGGGAACATCGCTTACGGCTTCGGTTGACGTCAGCGGCTTCGCCTTCAGGATGAGGAACAGGCGCTCCTTGCCGTCATAGCGCTGGCCGACATAGGCGCCTTCGCCCAGCGTCTGGACCAGCGTGGCGACATCGGGCCGCGTCCAGCCGACCTCCGCAATCGAGCGGTCGTTCGGCAACATCTTCAGTTGCGGCTGGTCGTAGTCGAGCGAGGGGTTGGTGTTCACCACGCCTTCGGGGAAACGCTTTGTCAGGAGCGAGAAGCCCTTCTTGGCCGCGGCGCGCATCGCCTCTTCGTCGTTGGACTGGATACCGATGGACACGCCGCCGCCGGCATCGAAGCCGCCGAACAGGGATCCCATCTGGGCGAAGCCGCGCGCATCGCCGAGATCCTTGATGACCTCGTTGCGAACGATCTGTTCGAGCTGCGGGAAGTCCCTGTCGTTCGGCACGCGCACGGCCATGTCCATGAAGCCGGGGCCGTCCATCTTGACGTAGTAGTTGAGCAGCTTCGGCTGCTTCTTGCCTTCCATGTAGGGCGTGAGCCGCTGGATGATGGGCTTGGCCACTTCCTTGTCGACGGCATCGACCGTCATCGCCACGGGAAGCTGGATGAACCCGTCGATGGCCGCGCGCTTCACTTCCGGCAGGTAGTTCAGCGGCGGCAGCAGCATCCATGTGCCGACCACCGATCCGACGATCAGGCTGCCAATCCAGAACTGGCGCTTCGTGGGCGTGTCGGTGGTCTTCATGATCACATTCGTGATGCGCCGCCACACATCGGTGAGCTTGGCCACCTTCGGCCGCGTCTTGAGGAACAGGACGCTCGCCACCGGCACCACCGTGATCGCAACGAACAGCGAGCAGAACACGGCGAACGCGATGGTCAGCGACAGATCGGCGAACAGCTGGCCTTCGACATCCTTGAGAAAGATCACCGGCACGAAGATGGCGACGTTGGTCGCGGTGGACGCGAGCAGCGCACCCCACACCTGATCGGTGCCTTTCTGGGCCGCTTCGGCCGCGGGCATGCCGCGCTCGCGCAGGCGCAGGATGTTCTCGAAACAGACGATGGCAGCGTCGAGCACCATGCCGGTGGCGAAGGCAAGCCCCGCCAGCGACACCACGTTCAAGGTTCGGCCCGCGGCGTCGAGCAGGATCACCACCGCGCATAGGCAGATGGGGATCGCCACCGAGATGATGAGCGTGCCGCGCCATTCGCGCATGAAGAACCACAGCACGCCCACGGCAAGCAGAATTCCCAGCGCCAGGTCGGACGTTACCATGCCGACCGCCTGGTTGATGAAGTGCGACGGATCGAACGAGTATTGCAGCGTCACGCCGCGTTCTTTCGCCGGCCCGTCATTGATCTTGACCAGCTCGTCCTTCACGGCATTGACGGTGGAAAGCACGTTGGCACCGGAGGCGCGGAAGATCTGGATGCCGAGCGCCGGATTGCCGTTCTGATAGGCGAAGCCTTGCGCCTTGCTGCGCCCGATATGAACGTCGGCGATGTCACCCAGATGCACCGGCTTGCCGTCGCGCCATTCGAGGATCAGGCCCTTCAGGTCCTGCACCGAATAGCGGCCGCGGAATTCGAGGCCGTATCTTCGCCGGCCGGAATCGATGGTTCCGCCGGATACGTCCTCGGCGCCGCTGATCTGCTGCGCCATCTTCGGGATCTGGATGCCGAGCTGAGCCGCACGCATCGGATCGAATTCGATGTCGAGCTCGTCATCGCCGCTGTTGTCGTTGATCTGCGCGCTGCCGACACCGGGCACCGCCTCGAGCCGCGGGATCACGATGTCTTTCAGGAACTGGCGGTACGATCCGATGTCGTTCTTGTTGCCCGGCTTCTTCTGCATGAAGATGTAGAGCAGGGTCGCGTTCGCGTCCTGCGTGCTGGCGAGCTGCACGAACGGCTTCTGCGCGTCAGCAGGCAGCGGGGGCAGGCGGTTGAGCCGGCCGATAATATCGACCAGCGTCGACTGCATGTCGGTGCCGAGCGCGAAGGTCAGGGCAACATAGCCGCCGCCGGAATTGGCGTACCCGTCCATCTCCTGCAGGCCGGGGATACCTTGCAGCACATCCTCTTCCGGCTGCACCAGCTGGCTTTCGACTTCGCGCGGCGTCTCCGCGCGCCAGTCCGTCTCGATGCCGATCTGCGGCCGGTCGATATCGGGGAAGAGCTGGATGGGCAGACTGTTCAAAGCGAACAATCCGAACAGGATGGTGACGGCCACGCCGACGGCGATGGCAGCCGGACTTTTGATGCTGATCGAGGTGAGCCCGCGCATGGCACTCTCTTGCTTTTTGAGCGGGACAATTGTCCCTCACCCAGTGGGGAAATGTGGTCTCACATCCCTGTGAAACAACAGCTTAAGCCATGCAGAAACGGGATGGCCGGGGCGACTTACTGGTGCGGATTCAAAATAGCGACTCGTTTTCGCGGCCTTCGTGACGCAGGCGCCATGCACCGGTTAACCTTCCTTCACCCCAGTCGTCGCCTTGTGACCCATTGCGGCACAACCTAAGATCAAGTCCGCGAAAGGGTTTTGGGTTTGGGGGACATCATGCGTCTGGTGATTGCGGCTGCCCTTCTGGCGGCGACGCTGCCGTTTTCCGCGATGGCGGGCGAGGCGAAGCCCGCATCGGCCAATCAGCTCGCCTGGTTCCAGACCCAGAACATCTTCCATTCGGGCCTGCGCGGCACCCACATCGTGGCGCTGACCTTCGACGAT
>DATIYG010000256.1:0-5132 GCA_035517755.1 Rhizomicrobium sp.
TGATGTCGTGATGCCCGGCGAGATCAACGGCCTCAAGCTGGCGAACCTGATTCACGAACGTTATCCCGATCTGCCCATTCTGCTCACCACGGGATACAGCAACGCCGCTGAGATCGCCCACCGGCAGTTCCCGATCCTGCGAAAGCCGTATCAGGTCTCGGCGTTGGCGGACGCCGTCAACGCCGCAATTGCCGCCGGCAGGTCGCGGACCCTACGCCAGTGAGACGCGGTTTCCGCTGTGACGGATGACCTTGCCGGCAAGCTCGAGTTCCAGAATCGCGGTGAGAACCATCGCGGCCGGTACGCGGCACTGCCGCACCAGCTCGTCGATCTCGACCGGACTGTAGGCCAGCAATTCGAGCAGTTGCGCACGAAGGCGCGTGTACTCAGCCTCTGTGCAATCATCAGGCGGCGTGGGTTTGGTGTCGGAGCCGGGTTCGCTGAAGTTGCGGCCGAGCATCGGGCCGAGTGCGCTCAGCACGTCCTCCGCTGACTGGATCAGCGTCGCGCCTTCGCGGATGAGGCGATTGGTGCCGTGGGCGCGCGGATCGAGCGGCGAGCCCGGCACGGCAAACACTTCCCTGCCCTGCTCGAGGGCATAATTCGCTGTGATCAGCGAGCCGGAGCCTTCCGCCGCTTCGACCACGATCACGCCGCGCGACAGTCCCGAGATGATGCGGTTGCGCCGCGGAAAGTGACGCGCTTGCGGGGTGGTGCCCAGCGGCATCTCCGAAACGATGGCGCCTTCGTTGCGTAGGCGCTCGTAGAGTTGTGCGTTCTCCGGAGGGTAGATGTTGTCCACACCGCCGGCGAGGACGGCAACCGTGCCGGTTGGCAAAGCGGCGTCGTGGGCGGCGGAGTCGATGCCACGCGCCATGCCGGAGACGATCACGAGGTCGGATTTGCCAAGGTCGATTGCCAGCGTCGCCGCGAACCTGCGGCCCAGCGCCGAGGCGTTGCGTGCGCCGACGATGGCGATCATTTCGCGCGCAAAGAGACCGGGATTGCCAAGCACCGAAATGAGGGGCGGCGGCGGATCGAGGGCCGCGAGGCCGCGAGGGAATTCCTGTTCGCACGAGGCGATCGTCCGGCCGCCAAGGTTCACCAGCGCGTCGAGCTCGTCTTCGGCTTCCTGAACCGAAGCGATTTCGAATTTCGTCGCGCCGCCGCGGTGCGCAAGCTTTGGGATGGCCTCCAGAGCGCGTGCCGCCGTGCCGAAGCGCGCGATCAGCGCGGCGAACGTGACCGGTCCGACATTCTGCGTGCGGGCGAGACGCAGCCAATCGCGGCGTTCGCGATCGGACAGGGGAGTCATGCCTTCGCCTTTTGACCGATGCGCGGCTCCTGGCCCTTGAGCAGGCGCGCGATGTTGGCCCGGTGGGAGAGGAAGATCAGAACGGCCAGCACGAACGCCGCGAGCGCGTAGAGCCGTTCACTGAAGATCGCGAAGTAGACCGGCGTGGCGGCCGCGGTCACCAGCGCTGCCAGCGAAGAGATGCGGAAGATCAGCGCCACAACCACCCAGGTCGCCAGGCTCAGCAGCGTCACTGGCCACGAGAAGGCAAAAAGCACGCCCGCAGCGGTGGCCACGCCCTTGCCGCCATGAAACTTCAGCCACACGGGAAACAGATGGCCGAGAAACGCGCCGATGCCGGCGACCACGGCAGCCTCGATGCCGAAGTGGCGCGCAAGCAGAACGGCCACCACGCCCTTGAGGGCGTCACAGATCACGGTGGCGCCGGCCGCCCAGTAATTGCCCGTGCGCAGCACATTCGTCGCGCCGGTGCTGCCGGAGCCGATCTTGCGCACATCGCCGGCGCCGGCGAGCCAGCCGAAGATCCATCCGAACGGGATCGATCCGAGCAGGTAGCCGCCAACGGCCGCGATCGCGAGCGTGAGTGCGGGACTCATGACGCCGCGCCGCGCGTGCGTGCCGCTCCGCGCACGTCGGCGATATCGGTTTCGCAATAGAAGCAGCGCAGCCGCGGCGGTTCAGAGGGCAGGGCGTAGAACTTGTTGGCGCTGTACTTGCCGTCGATCTCGTCATGCACGATGCAGTTCGGATTGGCGCAGGCGATTCCGTGGCCTGCGGGCAGCTCGACCAATTCTTCCTTCACTTTGCGGAAGCCGCCGGCGTAGTGCGCGAATTTCTTTTCGGACAGACCGAGCACGGTCGACAGAAGCGCCATGCGCACCGGCACCGCATAGGCCGCCTGCTGGAAATAGGTCGCGCGTGCGTCGCGATCGACGTCGATGTGGAGTTCGTTGACGCGCGGCAGAGGATGCATCACCCGGGCGCGCGAAAACTTCTTGTCGTCCAGGAACTTCAGATCGATGCGCGGATAGGTCGACACTTCATTGGCCGCGCGTTCGGCCTGGAAGCGCGTGACGTAGAGGACGTCAATGGGCTTGTCCTGATCGGCCTCGCTGACGACCGTGCCGGGAAATTCGTGGCGGAGCCGCCAGCGGACGTGCTCGGGCAGGCCCATGCCGGGCGCCGGCATCAGCACGATGCGCGAGCCGAAGCGGGCCAGCGCATAGACGAGCGAATGGATCGTGCGGCCGTGCTTCAGGTCGCCGGCGACAGCGACGTTGAGATTCTTCAGCGTGGCGTTTTCCCGACGGAGGGTGAAGAGATCGCCCAGCGTCTGCGTCGGATGCTCGTGCGCGCCGTCGCCGCCGTTGATGATGGGCACATGCGCATACTCGGCCGCAAGCCGAGCGGCGCCGTCGCGCTTGTGGCGCACCACGATGGCGTCGGCGTAGTTAGACAGCATGCGGACGGAATCCGCGAGGCTTTCGCCCTTGGCCGCCGAACTGGCATTCGGGTCGGCCGAGGAAATGGTCTTGCCGCCGAGGCGCAGCATGGCGCTTTCAAACGAAAGACGCGTCCGCGTCGAGGGTTCGTAGAACAGGGTGGCGAGAAGGCGGCCTTGGCCGGCCTTGGTGCTCTTCGCGATGCGATAGGGAATGTCCTTGTCGCCGAGCCGCTTCAGATATTGCGACGCCAGCGCGAAAACATGTTCGACCTCGGGATTGGTGAGATCGTTGATCGACGTGACATGGCGGAGAGATCGCATCAAAGCGAGTTTTATAGGGACGCGTCCGCATTGCAGCAAGTCAGGTCAGACTTCTACACTGATTTCTTCCAGGTTCTTGCCGGCCGTTTCGGGCAGGAAGAGGATCGCGACGAGTGTCAGCGGCATTAGCGCCAGCGCAAACGAGACCGCGGGGCCGTGCGCGCCGAGCCAGTTGTAGAGCGGGCCTTCCAGCGCCAGGCCCACTGCCCCGCCGGAATACAAGACGCAATAGCGGATGCCGGAAACCGTCGCGCGATAGGCAGTCGGGAAGATCTCCACCGCATAGCCCGCCATCAGCGCATCCGACGCGAGATAGCCGAACACCGCCACGATCCAGCTGAGCGGCAGAACCCATCCGCCAATTCCGCTGAAGAAGACGGCATAGAATACGCCGCTCAGAGCTGCGGTGGTGAAGACCACGCGCTTGCGGCCGAGGCGATCGGAGAGCCGGCCCGCTGCGATGTTACCGGCTACCGAGATCAGCCCGCCACAGATGTAGAGCACGGTCACCTGGAGCGGCGCGTAATGATGCGTCTGCTGCAGGTATTTGGACATCAAAACGGTCGCCGGTCCAATGGCAAAGCCGAACGAGAAGAGCATCGCGCAAACTGCCACCAGACGTCCCGGATAGTCATGGACCAGATGGGAGAGTGCGTCCGTCATGCCGCGCCACTTCGAGCCCAACTCTTCGATCTCCTTGCGGCGGTTCTCGAAGCGTCCGGTTTCCGGCAGGAGGCGGCGATAAGACGCGAGGATCAGCAGCATTCCGCCACCGATGAAATAGAGCGCACGCCACCGGTAGGGGAGGAAGTTCACGGCGGCGAACGCGATGGATGCGATGCCCGCGCCGAACGAATAGATCGCGCCGAGGATTCCATTCGCCCAACCGCGCACGGCAGCGTCGATCTCCTCGACGATCACTACGACGCACAGAAGTTCCTCGCAGTAGCCGAACAGGCGCGCGAACACCTGAAGCCAGACGAACTGCGCGTAATCCTGCGCGAAGGATGTGGCGACCGTGAAGATCGCTTCGCCGAACACCGTGAACAGCAGCAATCGCCGGCGCCCGAACACATCGGCGCTCATCGCCAGAAGCAGGGCGGGGAAGGCCGCCAACCGGAACAGGCTGACCGTCGGGCCTGCCATGTCCTCTGGAATGTGAAGCGCTGCCTGAATCTGCGGCAGCGCGAGTCCGTAGATATTGAGGTCGTAGCCGCCGAACAGTAACGACAGGCCGAGCAGCAGGAAGATGCGCTCCTGCGTGCGCGGCAGCCTGATCTTCGGACGCGCGCCGGGTGGGAGCCACAGGAATCGTGCGAGCGGCTCGGCGGCCTCGCTCATCCGAGATTTCGCAAGGCTTCGAGTGCGCCCTGAAGGATGTACGCGGCCGCGACCTTGTCCACAACAGCCGCGCGGCGTTTGCGGCTGGCATCGGCGGCGATCATGTCGCGTTGGACGGCGGCGGTGGAGAGCCGCTCGTCCCACAACACCAGCGGGAGCGAAGACCGCACAGCGAAGTTGCGGGCGAAGGCGCGCGCCGATTGCGCCGAGGGTCCGTCAGTGCCGTCCATGTTGAGCGGCAGGCCGATCACCAATCCGCCGACACCTTCCTTGGCGGCAATGGCGTCCAGCTTGTCGGCGTCGGCGCTGAACTTGCCGCGCTTCAGGGTTTCGTATGGCGTCGCGACAGTCAGCAGCGTATCGGAGAGCGCGAGCCCGATCGTCTTCTCGCCAAGATCGAGCCCGAGCAGCCGCTGGCCGATGGCCAGGTGCGCGCGCAGTTCGTTGAGCGGAACGACACTCATGAGGGCCAGCACAAACGACTCCCTCTCCCCCGCTTTAGCGGGGGAGAGGGTTGGGGTGAGGGGGCGCAAGTCGCGAGGTCTGCATTGCGAGACCCAACGTGCGTGAAGCGGCGCATGCGTTTGAATTCTGGTTTCGTTGCTATGACAAACACCCCCTCACCCTAACCCTCTCCCCCAACATTCGTGGGGGAGAGGGAATTCATTTGAGACGCGTCCCGATCTCGATGCGGTTGCCGGCGGGATCGCG
>DATIYG010000257.1:0-16192 GCA_035517755.1 Rhizomicrobium sp.
CATTCCTATTTTCGCCCAAATCGAGGCTCCCATGAATCAGGCCAGTTCCGTCGCCGCCGCTCGCCCGGCGGACAGCTTTTCGCGCGCCCAAGGCGCTCCACGCACAAAATCCGGGCGGCTAGTTCTGGCGGACGGCACGGCGTTCGAGGGAACCGGGTTCGGTGCGGAAACCGCGGCTGTCGGCGAGGTGTGCTTCAACACCGCGATGACCGGCTATCAGGAGATCCTCACCGATCCGTCCTACGCCGGGCAGATCGTCGCCTTCACCTTCCCGCATATCGGCATCGTCGGCACCAATTCGGAGGACGTCGAATCGCTGACGCCGGTGGTGCGCGGGATGATCGTGCGCGCCGATTCCGAGCACCCGTCCAACTACCGTGCGCTCGCCGCACTCGACCGCTGGCTGAAGCAGCACAACATACCCGCCATCGCCGGCATCGACACGCGGGCGCTGACCAACCGCATCCGTGAGCATGGCATGCCGCACGGCGTGGTGGCGAACGATGCACGTGGCGAATTCGATCAAGCAGCGCTGGTGAAGCAGGCGCACGAATTTCCCGGACTCGTCGGACTCGATCTGGCCAAGGATGTCAGCTGCCGCCAGATGTATTCGTGGCGCGAGACGCCATGGGCGTGGAGCGCGGGCTACGGGCTGGAAGCCACGCCGACGTGGCGCGCGATCGTGCTCGACTATGGCGTGAAGCGCAACATCCTGCGCCAGTTGGCGGCGCATGGCGCCGACATCGTCGTGCTGCCGTGCCACGCGACCTACGACGAGGTGATGCGGCATTCGCCGCATGGCGTGCTGCTTTCGAACGGCCCCGGCGATCCGGCGGCGACCGGCGCCTACGCGATTCCCACCATCAAGGGCCTGGTCGAATCGAATGTGCCGGTGTTCGGCATCTGCTTGGGCCATCAGATGCTGGGGCTCGCGCTCGGCGGCACCACGCGCAAGATGGCGCAGGGCCATCACGGCGCCAACCATCCGGTGAAGGATCTCGAAACCGGCAAGGTCGAGATCGTGTCGATGAACCATGGCTTCACGGTGGACGCCGAAACCTTGCCGTCTAATGTCATCCAGACCCACATCTCACTGTTCGATAAAACGAATTGCGGGCTGCGCCTCAAGGACAAGACCGTGTTCAGCGTGCAGTACCATCCCGAGGCCTCGCCCGGCCCGATGGATTCGCACTATTTGTTCGAGCGGTTCGCGAAGGCCGCCAAAGCGCGCGCTTAGATTTTCGCATCCATCTGGAATAGACTGGCGCCGTCGAAGGTAAAGCTTTCGGATGGACGACAAGCGCCGCAAGTTCGAGGCGCAAGCCCTGCCGCATCTCGATGCGGCCTACAATCTTGCGCGGTGGCTCGACCCGGCTCTGGCCGACGACATCGTGCAGGAGGCGATGCTGCGCGCCTTTCGCGCTTTCGATGGGTTTCGCGGAGACAATGTGCGGCCCTGGCTGCTCGCCATCGTTCGCAATTGCCGGCACGACGCACTCGCGGAGACGCGTCGCCGCGCCCAGGTGCCTTTGGCCTCGGCGGAGGATGGCGAGCTGGTCGACAGCGCGCCCAATCCGGAAGACGCGGCTTCGTCGGCCAGTGACCGGCGCAAGCTGGACGACGCGCTGGCCGCGCTGCCGGAGGAATTCCGCGAAGTGCTGATCCTGCGCGAGATGGAAGATCTCAGCTATCGCGAAATCGCGGACGTGATCGCGGCGCCGATCGGGACGGTGATGTCGCGGCTGTCGCGGGCGCGTGCGATGCTCAAGGAGATGTGGATGACAAACTATGCCTTGCGATGATTTGAGCCGCACGCAATTGCTTCTGGATGGCGAGCTTGAGGGCCAAGATGCCCGCGCGGCCGAAGCGCATCTCGAAACCTGCGCCGAATGCACTGCACTGGCGGCGGACACGCGCGCGATACGCGGTGCTGTTCAGGGTCAAGCCACGCGTTACAGCGCGCCCGATCTGTTGCGTGCGAAGGTGCGGCGCGATGTCATGGCGCCGGGCACGGCGCGGCGCTTCTTCTGGCTTGGCGCCGTGACCGGCGGCGGCGTGGCCGCGCTGGCAGCGTGCGTGGCGGGGCTCCTGCTTTTCCTGCCTCCATCGGCGGAGACGCTTGCCGACAAAATCACGGATTCGCATGTTCAGGCGCTGATGAACGGGCCGTTGATCCAGGTCGCATCCAGCGACCACCATACGGTGAAGCCGTGGTTTGCCGGCAAGATCGATCTGTCACCGGCCGTTGAGGATTTCACCGCGCAGGGCTTTGCGCTTCGGGGCGGCCGGCTGGATCGCGCTGACGGTTACCCGGCGGCGGTAATCGTGTATGGACACGGCAAACACGTGATCGACCTGTACGTCTGGCATGGAAGCAGGGCGGCGGAATCGGCCACGCGTCACGGCTATCATGTGATCTCCTGGCAGGTGGGCGATCTGGATTATTCCGCCGTGAGCGACACCGATATGAAAGAACTCGGCGAATTCGTGCGTCTCGTGAAAGCCGAGCGGGAATAAAACGTCGCCTTCGCCGGTATTGGTCCTCGTCAATCGATGAGGCCCATGATGGACGATCCGAAAACTTCCCGCCGCGATGCCTTGAAATGCCTGGGCTTCGGCGCAGGCACCGTGTTCACGCTCTCCGGCGGCGTCTTGACCGCCACCGATCTTGCGCTCGCCGCACCGCGCAAAACATCGCCCGCAGCGTCCTTCGTCCAGATCAGCGACAGCCATATCGGCTTTTCGAAGGACGCCAACCCGAACGTCAATCTGACCTTGATGGAAACCGTGGCGCTGGCGAATGCCTACAATCCTTCGCTGGTTCTGCACACCGGTGACATCACGCACCTGTCGAAACCGGAGGAATTCGACACGGCCGCGCAATTGCTGAAGGGCCTCAACACCAGCGAATTGCACACGGTTCCCGGCGAACATGATGTCACCGATGGCACTGGCACCGAGTATTTCGCGCGTTATGGCAAGGCTTCGAACAACCGCGGCTACTACGCCTTCGACTCGCGCGGCGTTCACTTTGTCGCGCTGATCAATGTGCTGAACTTCAAGGCGGGCGGACTCGGTGGACTGGGCAACGAACAGATCGCCTGGCTGAAGAGCGATCTGGCCGGTCGGCCGGCAAGCCAGCCGATCGTTGTCTTCGCTCACATGCCGCTATGGACGATTTACGAACCATGGGGCTGGGGTACGGCGGACGCTGATCAGGCCCTTGCGCTCCTCAAGCGCTTCGGCTCCGTCACCGTGCTGAACGGGCACATCCACCAGATCGTCCAGAAGGTGGAAGGCAACATGGTCTTTCACACCGCCCGCTCCACTGCGTTCCCGCAGCCGGCGGCCGGCGATGGGCCGGGACCCGGTCCGCTCGCCGTGCCGCTGGAGCGGCTGCCGAAGATGCTCGGCCTGACCAGCGTGACGCTCCGCCGCCATGCGCTGCTTTCCGACGCGACGATCGGATGATGGAGACCAAGATGCGATCTCTTGCATGCGCCCTGGCGCTTGCGGTCGGGGCGACCTCCGCATTTGCGGAGGATGCGACCGTCACGATCAAAAATTTCGACTTCAACCCGATGAACGTGACGATCACAGCCGGTTCTTCGGTGACGTGGAAGAATGACGACGGCGAGCCGCACACCGTGACCAGCGTGGACGGCGCGTTTCGCTCCGGCGCGCTCGACACCAACCAGAGCTTCACCTTCAAATTCTACAAGACGGGCACCTATAAATACCTGTGCTCCATTCACCCGAAGATGGTGGGCACAGTGACTGTCAAGTGAAGCTGGACAACTGTCGATTCCGCTCGTGACATCGATCCGCCACTGGTGTGAAATGGCTTTGTCACCGGAGAGCAGGGGCGCGACTTCATGAGCTTGGGTTTGCTGGTTGGCCGCTTTGGGACTTTCGTGCGCGGCAATTGCGCGGCGCCGGTTGAAGCGGGGCCGTCGACTGAAGCCTCCTGTTCCGACGACATCGAGCATCTGCGGGCTTTCGTGGCGCACCACTTGATTCCGCTCATGCTGCTTTCGAAAGTGGATGGTTCCTCGGTGCCGGCAGAGCAGAAGATCATCGTCGATCACTGCGTGGCGATGGCGAAGCGGCACGAAATTGCGGTCAGCGAGTCCGGACGCGCCGCGTTCGCGGCCTACGTCGCCGATTATCGTCCGTCACTGATGCAACTCGATCCGGCGTTGCGTCTGTTGGAGCGCGATTCACTGGAAGATCTTGCCGAGCTGTTCGCGACGGCATCTGCGGTGATTTCGGCGGACGGGCAAATCGCGCCGGCAGAATTGCGCCTGCTCGAAGAGATCAAGCAGGAAGCGACGCGCCTCGCCGCTGCCGCCTAGTCCTTCAGTCGCCACGGCGGGAAGCGGCGGTTCTTGCCGGCATGATAGAGGCAAAGCTTCACGCCAGCGGGATCGGTGAGCCAGGCTTCGCGCCACAACCAGGTCTGATCGACCGGACCCAAATCGAACGCGACGCCCTTTTCCTTCAGTGCGGCCACGCGCGTATCCAGATCGTCGCATTCGAAATAGACATGCGGACCGTTCGCAGCGCCGCTCGCATCGTTCGCCAGATGCAGGGAGAACGTGTCGGTGCCGTCGCCGACTTCGAAGCGGGCATAGTGCTCCGACTTCACGATGAGCTTGAGGCCGAGTGTCTGATAGAACGCAATCGAGCGCTCGAGATCAAGCGCAGGAACGGTAACCTGGTTGAGGCGCATGCGGGCGAGATTAGCGCCGCAGCTCCATCACGTCATAGTAAGACTCGGGCCCCGGATAGGGGAATTCGATGCGGGCGCCATTGCCACTGCCGGAGAGCAGCCCAATCGCGTCGTCCGGCGTGCCCTGCGCCCCGGCCGACGCGCCATTCCCGGAATAGGCGTGCATTGGTTCGCCCTTCACGCTCCAGCCGCCGAGCAGTACGAAACCGCCAGACTCATGGGGATAGAGATAGCCCGCAAGGCGCTGCGAACCGGACAGCTTCTGGAAGAAGAGGTGTCCGCCGCGGTTGCTCACACGGCAGTGGAACCAGGAATACGAAATCGCCGGCATCGGTCCGCCGGATTTCACCGTACGGCAGCGCCAATTGCCGGCGAGTTCGCGTTCGGAAATTGGCCGGGTCTCGCGGTCACCGGCGCCTGCGCGGCTGCGTGCTTCGTCGAGCCTGCCGAGCCGCTCGATATCATGACGCGAGGCGACATCCTGCCAGCTGGCCTGTGCCGCGCTTGCGAATCCCATCGCCAGCGCTGCTGCGCCGATCGCCACGCGAATCCCGCTCATGTGCAAACCCTCAACTCTCGTCGCCGTCCGTCCAGCCGGTGAGGCGGCTCGACGGCGGCGTACCGATGATGCTGTAGCCGGCATCAACATAATGAATCTCGCCCGTCACCCCCAACGACATATCGCTGAGAAGGTAAAGAGCCGCGTTGCCGACATTGTCGAGGTTAACAGTGCGCTTGAGCGGCGACTGCGCCTTGTTCCAGCGGAACACCACGCGGCTCTCGCCGATCACCGAACCGGCCAAGGTGCGCATGGGGCCCGCGGAGATCGCATTTACGCGAATGTTGTCCTGGCCGAGATCGGCGGCGAGATACTTCACGCTCGCTTCGAGGCCGGCCTTGGCCACGCCCATCACATTGTAGTTCGGCGTCACGCGCTCCGATCCCAGATAGGTGAGCGTGAGCAGCGATCCGCCATGGTCCTTCATCAGCGGCAACGCGCGGCGCGCGACATCGGTGAAGGAGAAACAGGAGATGGCGAGCGAGCGGCGGAAATTCTCCCGACTCGTGTTGACGTAACGGCCCTTCAGCTCCTCGCGGTCTGAGTACGCGATGGCATGCACGACGAAATCGAGGCGGCCCCATTCACGCCGCAGCACGTCGAATGCGGCGTCAAGCTCCGGATCGCTTTCGACATCGGCCGGCATCATCAACTTCGAACCGATGGACTCGGCGAGGGGCTTCAGTCGCTTGGCCTGCGCATCGCCCTGATAGGTGAACGCGATCTCGGCCCCATGATCGGCCAGTTTGCGTGCGATGCCCCAGGCGATGGAATGATCGTTGGCGACCCCCATCACCAGTCCGCGCCTTCCTTTCATGATCGGCGCATCAGCCATGCATCACGAATCGTAGCGTTGGAAGACGAGAGTGGCGTTGGTTCCACCGAAGCCGAACGAGTTCGACAGCACGCGCTCAAGCTTGGCACCATCAACGCGCGAACGCACGATGGGCGCATCGGCGATCTCCGGATCGAGCTCGTCGATGTTGGCGCTTTCCGCGACGAAGCCATTCTTCATTTGCAGGATGGAGAAAATCGCTTCCCACACGCCCGCACCACCTAACGAATGGCCGCTGAGCGATTTCGTGGAGTTCACCAGCGGCATACGGTCGCCGAACACTTCGCGCATGGCCTTGACCTCGGTGACGTCGCCGACCGGCGTGGACGTCCCGTGCGCATTCACATAATCGATCGGGCCTTTGACGGTCGAAATCGCCTGCTTCATGCAACGGACCGCGCCTTCACCGGACGGAGCAACCATGTCGTGCCCATCGCTGGTGGCGCCATAGCCGACAAGCTCGCAGTAGATCTTCGCGCCGCGTGCCTTGGCGTGTTCCAGCTCTTCCAGGACGACGATGCCTCCGCCGCCAGCGATGACGAAGCCATCGCGGTTCTTGTCGAAGGCGCGGGAGGCACGTGCCGGTGTGTCGTTGTACTTGGAGGACATCGCGCCCATCGCGTCGAACAACGCCGATAGTTCCCAGTCGAGCTGCTCGGCACCGCCGGCGAATACGATGTCCTGCTTTCCGTACTGGATCATCTCGGCCGCATTGCCAATGCAATGCGCACTCGTGGAGCACGCCGAGCTGATCGAGTAGTTCACGCCCTTGATCTTGAACCAGGTCGAAAGCACAGCCGAGCAGGTCGACGACATGGCCTTGGGGACGGCAAATGGCCCGATGCGCTTGGGGCTGTGGTTCTGGCGGGTGATATCCGCCGCGTTGACGATAACATCGACGGAAGGCCCGCCCGAGCCCACGATCAATCCGGTGCGCTCGTTGATAACGTCCTTCTCCTCAAGCCCGGAATCCCGCAGCGCCTGATCCATCGAGATGTAAGCGTACGCCGCCGTGTCGCCCATGAAGCGCTTGGCGCGGCGATCGATCATGGCGTCGAGATCGATGATCGGCTTGCCCTGCACTTGGCTGCGGAAGCCGTACTCCTTCATCTCCGGCCCGGTGCTGATACCGGATTTCGCCTCGCGCAGGGACGCGAGTACCTCCTGGGTGTTGTTGCCGATGGAGGAGACGATCCCCATTCCGGTGACAGCGACGCGTCTCATCGATGTTCTCCTTCGCTCGGCGACAGCGGTTTATCGCCGGCACGGGTTCAATTGAGCCAGCCCTCTAGGCCGTAGCAGGGGCGGCATCGTCGGTGAAGAGGCCAACGCGAAGATCCTTCGCCTCGTAGATCACCTTGCCGTCCACCTTCATGATGCCGTTGCCGATGCCGACCACGAGCCGGCGCATGATCACGCGCTGCAGATCAATGTAATAACTGACGAGCTTGTTCGTCGGCAGCACCATGCCGGAGAATTTCACTTCGCCGACGCCCAGCGCCCTGCCTCTGCCGATGCCGCCGAGCCACGCCAGAAAAAACCCGACCAGCTGCCACATGGCATCGACGCCGAGGCAGCCCGGCATCACGGGATCGCCCTGGAAATGGCATTTGAAGAACCAGAGATCCGGCTTGATGTCGAACTCGGCCTCGATCTGGCCCTTGTCGGCGCTGCCACCCTTGTCGGAAATCCTGGTGATGCGGTCGAACATCAGCATCGGCGGCAGCGGCAGTTGCGCATTTCCCTTGCCGAACATCTCGCCACGAGCGCAGGCGAGAAGGCTTTGCAGATCAAAACTCGATGGCCTGCCTAACATTTGTGAACCGTTCCTTTCGGTGCCTCCCTCGGATTGAACGCTCAATCCGGGCGATTGATATTTTCTTAGAGGAATTCTAGATTACCTGTGCGTCACGAAGATAGCAGAGTTCGGCCGAGAGCGTCAGCAGCCATTCGGCCCACTCGCCAAGGTGTGTTGAGTTTGCGCAAGCCAGGGAAAATCAAGGCTCAGGAAGCGATGCAGCGGCTGAGAGCGGCGGGTTTGCGGCCGACGCGCCAGCGGATTGCGCTGGCCGGTCTTCTAGGCTGGGAGCACCGTCATGTGACAGCCGAGGCGTTGCACGAGGAAGCCAAACGCGCCGGAATCCCGGTATCGCTGGCGACGGTCTACAACACGCTGCACCAGTTCACCCACGCTGGCCTGCTGAACCAGGTGGTAGTGGATTCGGCGCGCTCCTATTTCGATACCAACACCGGTTCGCACCAGCATTTCTTTTGCGAGGATGACGGGGAACTGATCGATATTCCGGGCGATGCCATTGAAGTTTCGCGCGTGCCGCAGCCGCCCAAGGGCATGGCGGTGGATCGCGTGGATGTGGTGGTGCGGGTGAAGCGCGCCTGACCGTTTCATCTGTCGCACAAATTTCGTTTTAGAATTATTCCAAACTGTTGACAGGCGGGTGGCGAAGGGGCAAGTTCGCAATCGGCACCGGGCTGCTAGCAAGCCCGATGGATCAACAAGGAGGATCACATGGCACACCTGAAGGGCTCCAAGACCGCCAAGAATCTGGCGGATGCGTTCGCCGGCGAAAGTCAGGCCAACCGCCGCTATCTCTATTTCGCGCAGAAGGCCGACGTCGAAGGCTACAACGATGTCTCCGCCGTGTTCCGCTCGACGGCGGAAGGCGAGACCGGCCACGCCCACGGGCATCTCGAGTTCCTCGAGGCGGTCGGCGATCCGGCGACCGGCCAGCCCATCGGCGGCACCGATCTCAATCTCAAGGCGGCCATCGCCGGCGAGACGCACGAATACACCGACATGTATCCCGGCATGGCGCGCACCGCGCGCGACGAAGGTTTCGACGAGATCGCCGACTGGTTCGAGACGCTCGCCAAAGCCGAGAAGTCGCACGCCGGCCGCTTCCAGAAAGCGCTGGATACATTAGGAAAGTAAGTGAATAGCGAATGGCGAGTAGCGAATAGGGAATAGCCGCTGCTCGCCGTTTCGCGGTCCCCCTATTCGCTATTCGCTACTCACAATTCGCTATGTCTAGAGAAGGTAGTCTTGATGCGCCGACACGCGAGCCGATCGCGTGGAAGGATCCGGATTTCACCGACGAGCAGAAGCTCGACGCGGAAATGCGGCGCATCTTCGATGTGTGTCATGGCTGCCGCCGCTGTTTCAATCTGTGCGATTCCTTCCCGCGCCTGTTCGACCTGATCGACAACGGTCCCACCGGCGAAGTCGACGGCGTTAAGAGCGACGATTTCCCCAAGATCGTCGAAGCCTGCACGCTTTGCGACATGTGCTTCATGACGAAGTGCCCGTACGTGCCGCCGCATGAATTCATGCTCGACTTCCCGCATCTCATGCTGCGCCACCGCGCGGCCGAGGCGGCGAGCGGTCGCAAGGATTTCACGCAACGCCAGTTGGCTGAGATGGATCGCAATGGCCGCATGGCCGTGCCACTCAGCGGCCTCGTCAACTGGGGTGCGGATCGCAACAACAAGCTCACGCGGCCGCTGATGGAAAAGACGCTCGGCATCGATGCGCATGCCTCTCTGCCGAAATTCGCGTCGCAAACCTTCATGCGTGCAGACAAGAAAAATCCTGTCGCGCCGAACCAGAGCGCGCCGGCATTCGGCAAGCGCAAAGCCGCGCTCTACGCCACCTGCTTCGTGAACTACAACAAGCCGGACACCGGCATGGCGGCACGTGCGGTGCTCAACCATCTGGGGGTCGAGACCCGCACGGCCTATCCCGGCTGCTGCGGCATGCCGTTCCTCGAGCAAGCGGAGATTGCGCGCGTCGCCGATCAGGCGGCGAAGGTTTCGAAAGAACTCGCGAAACTGATCGACGCGGGTTACGACATCGTCGCGCTCACTGCCTCCTGCGGTCTCATGCTGAAGTTCGAGTGGCCGCTGATCGTACCCGACAATGATGACGTGAAGCGGCTGTCGGAAGCCACCTTCGACATCGACGAATACGTCGTCGACATCGCAAAGAAAGAGGGTCTTCCCGCCGGGATGACTCCCCTGCCCGAAGGCGTGACGGTGCATCTGCCCTGCCATGCACGCGCGCAGAACATGGGCCCAAAGGCCGCCGAGATGCTGCGGCTCATCCCGGATACACCAGTGGATGTGATCGAGCGATGTTCCGGACACGGCGGCACGTTCGGCGTGGTGACGAAGACGCACAAGGTGGCCGAGAAGGTCGGGCGTCCGGTGTTCCGCGCAGCGATGCAACAGGCGCGTGGGCACATCGTTTCGGATTGTCCGCTGGCCGCCCAGCACATCGTTCAGAACGTGCGCGAGATGATGGTGAAGGACGGAAAGGAGGCGTACGTGAAGGAGCCGGAACATCCGATCCAAATTCTCGCGCGCGCGTTTGGCTTGGTGGAGACCATGACATGACGACGACCGAAACAACGCCTCCAAAGCGCAAGATCACACCCGCAGACATCATCGCGTACGAGAAGTACGCCGCCGACCGCGCCGAATTCCGCAAGAATATGATTCCGATGAAGAAGAACCGGCGCGTAGAGGTCGGCCCCCTCGCCACATTCTATTTCGAGAACTACGACACGATGTGGCTGCAAGTGCAGGAAATGCTGCATATCGAAAAGGGTGGTTCCGGCCAGATCGAAGGCGAACTCGAGACCTACAATCCGCTGATCCCGCAAGGCACCGAACTGATCGCGACGCTCATGCTGGAGATCGACGATGAGAAGCGCCGCGAGCGGGAACTCTACCGCCTCGCCGGTGTCGAGGAAGCGACCTTCCTCCAGTTGAACGACGAGCGCATTCCCGGCGCGCCGACCGAATACGACGAGCGCACAACACCGGACGGCAAGACCTCGTCCGTTCATTGGGTGCGATTTGCCTTCTCGCCCCAGCAGATCGCGAAGTTCAAGGACCCGTCGATCGAGGTTGTCCTGGGCGTCGCCCACCCCGCCTACAGCCATATGGCGGTCGTGATGCCGGAAATCCGGGCCGAACTCGCCAAGGATTTTGCATAACCGTCACACGGCCTGCGCTATGATTTGCTCCACGGGGGCATGGGTATGCGTATCCTGATTGTCGGCGCCGGCGTAGGCGGATTGACCCTCGCGGCCCTTCTGCGGCAGCGGGGGCTCGCGCCGGATATTATCGACAGCGCACCCAGCCTTGCGGCGAAAGGCCATCCTCTGGCGCTCCACACGCTGGGCAGCCGCGTTCTGCACGGTCTCGGAATGCATCGTACCTTCATGAACCTCAGCGCGCCGCTCGGCGATGATATGCGCATTCTGGATCGCGCGGAGCTTGTGTCGCTGCTAAGCCGCGCAGGCCATCAACCGGAAATCCGGCTGGGCGTGTCTGTCACGAGTCTGAACAGCGAAGATGGCCGCGTCGGATTCAGCAGTGGACAGGATCGCGCCTACGATCTGGTCGTGGCTGCGGATGGTGCACGCTCGCAAGTTCGCGAATTGATCGGATCGGCGGTCGATCGAACCCGGTCAAGGTGGATGTGCCTTACCTGGTGGTCGGATCGTGGACGGCAGGAGCGCGGCGCCTTTGAGCACGCGGCCGGTGGGCGCTTCGTCGGCCTTTACGCCTCGCCAAACCGAATCGCCGTTGTGGCCGCGGCTCCCTCGCGTGTCCTGGAAGGCGATGGCGACAAGCGCAAGGCACGGATGACACGCGCATTCCGAAAAGCGGACGCGTTCTCGCGCGCGGCGCTCGAATCGCTTCCCCCTGACGTATTCTGGTCTCCGCTGACGGACTCGATTGCCAGAAACTGGCGCAAGGGCCGCATCGTTCTGCTCGGCGACGCCGCGTGCAGTTTCGTGCCGCTTGCGAAGATCGGTGCCGCAATGGCGATGGAATCCGCAGCGGTTCTGGCCGATGAGCTTTCGCGCTCCGGACGGGACGGAGTCCCAGCAGCCCTTGCTTCCTTCGAGAAACGGCGGCGACATCGCATCGAGACCGTCCTCGACGACAGCCGCAAGCTGGGGCGAAACCTCACGGCTGGGCCTAATCCCGTTTCCTGGTTTCGCAGGCGCGCCTACGGCAGCATGACGGGCGAGGATTTCGCGCGCCGCATGGCCGCCATGCTGGCCGGGCCCATTTGATCGCCACTCAGGACCATTCATCATCGCGCCATGACAACACGCAACGCCCATTGTACCTGCGGACAGCTTCGCGTCGAAGCGGACGGCGAACCGCTGATCGTTTCCCTGTGCAACTGCACGCACTGCCAGCGCCGCACGGGATCGCCGTTCGGGCTCGGCGCCTGGTATCCGAGGGATCGGGTGAGGATCAGCGGGGAATACAAGACCTATCGGCGCCCGATCGAAGATCGCGAAGTGACGAACCATTTCTGCCCGGAGTGCGGGAGCGTGGTCCTGTGGGAAGCAACCAAGCGGGCGGGACAAGTCGCCATTGCGGTCGGCATGTTCGCCGATCCGAACTTTCCACCTCCGGCACGCTCGATTTACGAAGGCACCAAACATCCGTGGATTTCGTTCACCCACGAGATGAAGCATGAGTCCTAGTGCGGCTTGACCATCACCTTGCATTGCGTGGTGCGCTTCTTAAGCGCTTCGAACGCCGCCGGCATTTCGGCAAGTAAGACCGTCTCAGAGATCATCGCATGCGGTGGCGCATGACCGCCGTCCAGCATGTCGAGCGCGGCCTCATATTCCCGCATCGTGAAGAACGCCGACGTGACGAAGCGGACCTCCTTGGTCACCGCGCGGAAGGGCACGAAGGAATCGAGCGCCGTACAAAGTCCCAGCATCACGATCATGCCGTGCACGGCGACATGCTCCAGCGCTTCCGCCAAAATACCCGGCCGGCCAACACACTCGAAAACGATATCCGGCGGGCCGCCCAGCAGGTGCTTCACACGATCGAAGCGATCGTCCTCAACTTTCAGGAAGTCGGTAGCTCCAACGGTCATTGCGAGGTCGCGTTGAACGGTCGAGATGTCGCTCACCACCACTTTCGCAGCCCCCAGGCGCTTTGCCCAAAAGGCACAGCCAAGGCCGATGGGACCTGCGCCCATCACCAACACCCGCGCACCCGGCTTCATCTCCGACAGCATCACGCCGTGCAGGGCGACCGCCAGCGGTTCCACCAGTGCGCCGTCTTCGAGCGACGTGGTCGATGGAAGCTTGCGGCACTGATGCGCCGTCGTTGCCGTGAATTCGCCGTAGCCGCCGCCCTGCAGCATCATGCTTGCGCACCAGGCCGGTTCGCCGCGTTGGCAGGTCGGACATTCGCCACAACCACGAAGCGGCGCCGCCGCCACACGATCGCCCACGCGCAAGCCGTCCACGCCTTTGCCGCACGCGACAACCTCGCCCGCGAATTCGTGCCCAAGGATGGCGCCGGGCTGGGTTCCGAACGCCGGCTCCTCCGTCATGTGCAGATCGCTGCCGCAGATGCCGCAGCGGCCAACCTTGATCACCACTTCGCCCGCGGCAGGCGCAGGGTCGTGCACGTCTTCGACGGCGAGGGGCTGATGCAGTGCATGGAACACGGCGGCTTTCATGGGCGATCCCGGGGAATAGAGCTCGCATGCTGTTCCAGGCCGGACCGTGGCGCAATGCGCCTTCGTTGTGATGGTCGCTGTTCGTGCTAGGTTTGCGAAACCTTTTCTGGAAACGGTTCCTTGCCAGCCGAAAAGCCCTTCTCTCTCTGCGTCATCGGCAATTCGCATGTCGGGGCAATCAAGGAGGCCTGGGATGAGCGTCACTATGACGTCGCACCCGGCTTCACGGCGACTTTCTTCGCAGCACCTGTGATCATGCTCCGCGGACTGCGGCTGCGGGGCGATTCGCTTGTCGCGCGTCGCGACGAACTCCGGCAAAGACTGATCGATACATCGGGTCGAAGCGATCGGATCGAAATTCGCGACTACGATGCGTTTCTGCTCGTGGGGATCGAGTTCGCTATTGATGTGATGGCTTTCGCCGAGGAGTACGGCGTTGCTGGGCACACGAGGTGGGGCCCCGTTAAAAACCTTGTGTCGGACGACTGCTACGCCGCCTATATCCGCGGCACTTTGGCGAGCAGCAGCGCGGTCAGAATTGCTGCGGAATTGCGCGAGCGCACTGCAGCGCCGATCATTCTTTGTCCTTCGCCGTTCCGTCCCGAGAAGGTTCTCGACGAGCCCGAATTGAATGATCGCGGCGTGTTCCGCGATGCGGCACTGATGTCCTCCATCGTTTCGCACGCCAAGGCGGCAGGTGATGCGATTGGCAATCGCGTCGGATGCGCAATTCTATGGCAAGACGAATCGACGGTTGCGTTTCCCGGGTTCACCAAGCGCGAGTTTGGTAAAGTGCCGACGGAGCGCGAAATCCGCGGTGGAACGCCAGACCGAAGGCACGCGAACGCCGAGTACGGCGATATTGTCCTCAAGGCCGCTCTTGCGCGCCTTCACGAAATGACGGGCAGCCGCGTGCTGAACGCCAAAGAGAGGACGGCTGCCTGACGGTCAGGCCGGACTCTGCAGATTGTGCACCATCGTCAGGATGGTCCGCCGCGGCAGATACGGCACCAGGCTGGCCAGAAGCCTGTTGCGACCGCCGGTGACGACAACGCGTGTGTTCCTCTGGAGCCCGCGATAGCCCTGCCTTGCGACGCTTGCCGAGCTCATTGGCGTGCCGACGCGCGACAGCCGCGTTTTGCCCGTGCCGGCGCGCTCGCGGAAATTGCTGACGGTAGGGCCCGGACAAAGGCAGCTCACATGCACGCCGGTCCCTTCGGCTTCCTTCCACAGCGCTTCCGAGAACGACAGCACGAACGCTTTGGTCGCGTAGTAGATCGCCATCAGGGGACCGGGCTGGAATGCCGCCGTCGAAGCAACATTCAGAACTCCGCCACATTTGTTCGCAAGCATCCGCGGCCAATAGATGTGCGTCAGTTCAACGAGGGCGCGCACGTTGAGATCGACCATGCCCAGCTGATTTGCTTCATCCGATCCCGCAAACGCGCCGGCCGTTCCGTAACCTGCATTGTTCACAAGCACATCGACGGATTTTCCGCGCGTCGCGATTTCATCCGCCAGCTTTCGTCCTGCGCCCATGGCGCCCAGATCGATGGCAATTGGCGTCGCCAGCACCTTGTATTTCTCGGACAGTTTCGCCGCGACGTCGTTGAGTGCGCTTTCGGATCGCGCGGCCAGAATGAGATCGTAGCCATCCTTCGCAAAACATTCGGCAAGGTCGACACCGATGCCGCCGGACGCGCCGGTGACGAGCACCGTTTGACCGTCGCCCCTGCGCTTGCGCGCCATATTTATTCCGCCGCCAGGAGAGATGGGAAATTCGCCTTGCCCCCGTTCAGCGCGAGAAGATACTTGATGCCCTCTTCCGCGATATCGTCACCGACCATGCGATCACCCTCGGCGTAAAGCTCGTGCATGTCGACATAGGCAGCGTACACGCCGCGCGTCCGATCGGTGATGATGCCGGCCTTGAGCAGAGTCTTGATCAGGACGCGAAAGATATTGGTCGATTCCTGCAGTTCCTCGCGGATACCGGCATCCGTCAACGCTTCCATGAACGCGGCCTGGCACCAATCTGGATCGAGGCCCACCTCGCGATAGACCCATTTCTTCTGATCGGGTGAGCCGAGATTGAACAGCAGCACCTGGAACACCTGCGCCGCCCAATCCTCGATCAGTTCATGTTCCTGCTTGGACAGATGCGGGATGGTGCGGTCGGCCCAGATCTTTCCGAATTTGTGATGGAACGCTTCGTCCGTCATGACCAGCTGACACGTCTGGCGCAGCAGCGGGTCGCGCGCCTCTTTCCACAGCGAGGCGAACGCGCCCATGGCGAGTCCCTCGATCAGCATCTGCATGCCCACGATCTTCTTCCACACCAGCGGCGAGGCAACGATGTCGTTCAACAGATCGCCAAGCGCGGGGCCAACCTGCACCGGCTTCTTCCAGCGCGCCTGAATGTATTTCGTGAAGGCCGTGACATGGCGCGCTTCCTCGCGCGTCTGATTCGCCGCGTATTCCTGGGCGCCCGGATCGCGCAGGATGTGGCACAGCGAAGCGGACAGCGACAGCGCG